>JAQVML010000041.1 GCA_028703645.1 Eubacteriales bacterium | reverse complement strand
TTGCAGGATCGGTGGTAATGCCAAGCGATTCCGGCCAAAGCGAAACTTCCTCGGTGTGCGTTCCGCTCTTGTCTCCGCGGGAGACAAACGGGAACTTGCCCTCCGCAATGCGCGCAAAGGCTTCCTTGACGCTGCCTGCTTCGGCGCACTTGGCGGGATCATCCACGGGCCCAATCAATACGAAATAGTTATACATAAACGTCAACCGCTCGCTGTCGTAGCCGTCGACCAGCTTTGCGTAACCATCCGCAATAAACGTCTCTTCCTGCGATTTGCTGTGTACCAGGATCACGTCCGCGTTGCCCATGGTCGCGGCTGCGATCGCTTTGCCGGTTCCCGCGGCGGAAACCTCGACCTCGTAACCGTATTTGCTCTCAAATTCGGGCAGTAAGTAGTCGAGCAGACCGCTGTCGTTGACCGAGGTGGTCGTGGAAAGACGAATCGTCTTTGTGGCATCCGTCGCCTTATGGATATCCCCCGAAAACGCCGGCTTGTCTTCCTTCAGGGTAAAGAGCGCTTCGCCGTATTCGGCAACGCCATACGCTCCAATCAACTTGGCCGCTTCATCGCTCATGAGCCAGTCGATAAGTGCCTGCGCGCCCGCGGTGTTGATCGCAACGTCGGTAACCGCCTTGCCGTCCGCGTCCTTGAAGGGAGCCGCGTCGTTGACCGCGATTATGGAATAGTTGTTGATCATGTCATCGTCCTGCTCCAGCAGGATTTTGATGCCGAGACCTTCGGTGGTCATCGGTTCCACTTCTGTCGCTTCCGCTTGCTGCGTTTCGGTCTCAATGGTGATTGGCGTCGCATCCGGCGGGGTTACAACATCCGCCTGCGGCTTTGCACAACCGAAGATGGAGAACGCGAGTAAAACCGATAAAACGACGAGGCAAATGCGTTTGGTCATGATATTTCCTCTCCTTTTTGTACAAGGAAAACCACGCGACCTTTCGCCATATGCGCCCGTCGTCGTCATTTTCGGATGAATCCCTTTGCGAACACAGCAGGCAGGATCGTTGCCGATCTTACCCATAGGCCAACGCGACCAAAGCGGTCGCAAAGGCTCGGGATTTTCCTTGTAGATTCTATTTTTTTCGGGCAGTCTACACACGCAACACGCTCATGCTCTTGTGTCCGTGTAGTCCGCTGAAGGTATTATTCCACAACACATCAGGCTTGTCAAACGCCATTGAAGGGAACACGAAATAACAAATGTTTTCTGTACCAGCTGCACAAATCCCGATCAGAAACGCGTTTGTATCGAATACGGGCTGCGCCTTGGCAACCCGTTCTGTTCCATACAGAAAGTCCCCGCAGGTCAAATCTTCGTGATCACATGCACAAGAAACGCGGCAATCAGCGCGATCACAGCCCCGCGATGCGCCCAGAGCATAGCAGGGTTTCGCTTCTTTGCCTGAAACATGATCACGCCCAGAACAACCGTTACGACCGCGAGCGACGCTGTGATAATCCCCGTGATTGAAACCCACGCGAAGAGGACCTGCACGACGATGTGTGTCACCATCAGAATCGCCGCTCCAAAGCCGAAGAAACGATGATTTTTTATTAAAAACTTCATCAAAGCAGGATAGCTCTGCTTGAATTTGTTTTCTTTGGGCAACTTCATCACCCACTTGCGGTTGACGAACTTGATGACGAAGTTCATGATAGCCAGTCCAAAAAGGATCGCTGTGAGAATACCAAGCAGTTCTCCGACTTCACGCATACTGATGTCCCTCTTCTAATATGTTTTATTCTGATCTATTCCGGTCGAGCTTTGCCAAAGACGCAGGCAACCGTTTCGCCCAACACGGCCGGAAACTCGTTATTCCAACCGTTTTTGTTCTCTTTGGTTCCTATTATGAACCGATCTTAATTCCTCCGACCGGGCGAACGGCAAAACGATAGCAACACCCGGGGCCAAACACCCGCTCCATTTCCGCCTGATACGCGCTCAACAGATCCAGCGGCACAAGCGCCAAAATCGTGCCCGCAAATCCGCCGCCGTGTACACGCCAGGCGCCTTTTCCCGCCAGCATGCGCTCCGAGAGCGCAAGCGCGAGCGCGAGCCCCCGCTCGGAAGAGTCCGTCGGGCAAACGTTTTGCAGCAGCATAAAGCTCGATCTGCCGCTGTCGTTCATCAGCTGGCGGAAGGTTTCGATATCCTGATTCTTCAACGCCTCCGCCTGTTTGGGCACGCGCGCGTTGTCGCCAAAGAAATGCATGGCGCGAAGAATCGCGCGGTCGGGCACGACCTTTCGCAGTTGGCCCAGCGACGCATAAAACCCGGCTTCTTCGACCTCACGCAATACGGTTTTTCCAAAGAACTGTGCAACGTCGCGCATATCCTTCGTCACCGCCGCATATTCGTGCGTCAAATCCGCGTGGTTTCCGCCGCAGTTGACGATGCAGATGCCATAGCCCAGCGCGGAGAGATCGCACTCGATCTTCTCAATTTTCGGCTCATCCGGCTGCTCAAAATCGATCATGACAAAGCCGCCAACGGCGCAAGCAAGCTGATCCATCAGCCCGCTGGGCTTTCCGAAATGCCGGTTCTCCGCATATTTGCTCGCGAGCGCCTGCTCGACGGGCGAAATCTGACCATCGTTATATAATTCTGAAAAAATGGTACTCACGAGTATGCTAAACGCCGCGCTGGAAGAAAGCCCCGATCCCTTTGGCACATCGGAGGCGGTCACCGCGTCAAACCCGCCAATGCTCCGGCCTGTCTGCGTGAGTCGCTCCGCAATGCCGCGCACCAGCGCTTCGCTCGCGTTCTCTTCCGTCGAGTCCGGCGACAGGTGGTCGAGCGAGACGCAAAGCGGCGTATACCCCTGCGAATGGATGCGAACGATGTTGTCCGCTCTGGGCGCAACGACCGCGCGCGTGTCCATTGTGACCGTCGCGGCGAGCACGCGACCGAGCTGGTGATCGGTGTGGTTGCCGCCGATCTCGCTGCGTCCCGGTGCGGAAAACAGCACCGCATCGTCGCTCTCGCCAAACGCGCTCTCAAACGCGTTTGTCAGCGCGATATACTTCTGCTTTTGCGCTTCCACCGCGTCGCCATATAAATACCGCAGTGCGTCGTCTAGTGTTCCATTGTTCAGTTTTGCTTGAATGGGAAGCATTTCGCAAACCTCCTGCTGTGTATCATCGATTGAGCCAACATTGCATCGTTGCGATAATTATATCATGCGGCGGCACATACGGTAAACGCAAATACGTTCAGATCGCGTTAAAATCCGCGACATGAATTCCGGCTCGTCCGTTCCAACAACCAAAAAAGAATTGCGTCGGCAGTTACCCGCCGACGCGCAAACGCATATTTGTTGAACTTACTTAGTTTTTCTCGATTTCGAGGTTTCCGCTGACGGTGCTGAAACGGTACACCGCTTCTCCGTCACCGACGACGACAAGATCGCTGCCAAGCGTTCCCGCAAACGCGCAGCTCAACGTACCGCTGACGGTGTCCAACTTTGCGGAGAAGTTCGCGCCTTCCGGCAAGGCAATCTGAATATTGCCGCTCACGGAATGCGCCGAAATGTTCTCCGGCTGGTTTGCAAACGCGAGCTTGATTTCGCCGGAGACGGTGTCCGCCTTCACCTGCTGGAACTCGCCTTCGGCAAGAATGCTGCCGCTGACGTTGTCGATCTCGATTTTGTCCGCCGTGGTATTCTCGCAAACGATAGCACCGCTCGTGGTGGAGAGCTCCACTTCCTGCGTCGAAATATCCGCGCAATGGATCGCGCCGGAGACGGTGGAAAGATCGGTCTTCGTTCCATAGACGCCGGAGAGGTCGATGTTTGAGGAAACGGTCTCGATCTCCAGCTTTTCGAGCTGAGCCATCAGCGATGCCGGCACATCCACGGTCAGCGTCTTTTCCGGCATATTGGCATCCAAGCGGAACCAGTTGAAGATGTTATCGAGATCTGCGCGGAAGTGAATCTCGAGCACACCGCTGTCGGAGATCGAGTAACGCATCTTCTGCTTGTCGGTCAGGTTGCGATAGGACGACTCGGAGAAGACGATCTCATTGCCCGTGCCAACGCGCAGATTGACGCTGCCCGCGACCCAGTCGATCTTGATCTTCTTGATGTTGGTTGCGTCTACGCTCGCTTTATCCGATACCATAACATCGTTGGAGTCTTCGTTGACGCCGCCGGAACTATAAGTCGTTCGATCCGTAAAGCGATCGATCCAGTCGTTGTTCCAACCAAACCGTGAAAAAATGTTGTTGCCCGTGAGTAGCACGACCAGGATTGCGGTGAGCAGTACCGCGATCACGAGGCCGACGATGATTCGAATAATACCTGCTGCTTTCATAGTGTTTCTCTATCCCCCGTTATTGTTTGAGCATGAATAACCCTTTAATCATGGAAGAAATTGCAGCCGCGATCAAAAAGATAATCCATGTAATGTGCCAGGCTCCGGTCATGAAGCTGACCACGATGTAAACGCAGACCGCGATGAGCCAGAACGAGCCGATAATGGCTTCCACCGCTTTGTTCTTCTGCTTGCTGTTCTGCTTCCATTCTTTGAAGTCTTCCACCATGGTGTCATCCGTTTTCACATAGCGTTCGTGAGTGATGCCG
This sequence comes from Eubacteriales bacterium, assembly GCA_028703645.1. Taxonomy (GTDB): domain Bacteria; phylum Bacillota; class Clostridia; order Christensenellales; family CAG-138; genus UBA7703. The sequence continues at coordinate 3,684 of JAQVML010000041.1, read as the reverse complement.
TTGTAAATCAGCATCGCGGTTGCGACCGCGGCGAAGAGGAAGAGGAAGATCATCCCTATTTCATCCTGCAGCGCAATGACGGGCACCGGGCTCAGAATGTAGAGAGAAATCGCAATTGCGGTTATCAAGGCGGAGCGTTTTCTCTCCTTCTCGTTGACGGTCCGTTTCTCCCCGCTTAACCCGGAGATCAGGCTGTCCACATCACCAATGCTCGCAATCGCGATGTTAAACGCAGACTCTTCGCTCTTTCCTTCCGCGATGAGGTCGTTGTACTTATCGGTGAGGTTCTGATACAGCTCCTCTTTGAGTTCCACCGCGCGCACCGTAGAAGGCGCATTTGCAAAAAGGTCATCAATATAATGTCTTAATTTCTCGTTCATTTGGATACCCCTTTTTCTCCTTCAGCCAATAGCTTGTCAATCACTGCTTCCGCAGTCTCCCATTCCTTTTTTCGCAGTCGATACGATTCTCTCCCAAGATCGGTGATGGAGTAGTATCTGCGCCGCGCGCCAGTCGTCTCGTCCCCCCAGTACGAGACGATGCAGCCCGCGTCCTCAAGCCTCCGAAACGCCGTATACAGCGTCGCTTCCTTCAGCTCAAACTTTCCCCCCGTCAAGTTAAAAATCGCTTTGTTGACCATGTAACCATAGCCATCGCCTTTCATCAACTGCGCCAGGATGATCGTTTCCGTATTCCCACGGATGAGTTCCGATGCAACGGACATGGCGCACCTCCTTTCCGTTTGCAGGTATATCTTAACAGTATATACCTCGCCTGTCAATGTATCTCTTGAAAATATTTACTACTTTTTGCGGAGGTAACTACGGCTGATGAAAGAGTAGGGTAAAGATACAAAAACCCGCCATTTATTAGGCGGGTTTGTTGCTTCTATTCCATTTCAACCAGCGTACACCTTGTCTCTTTCCCCTCCTGCTCCACGCGATACAGGCGGTAGAGCGCGGGATCGATCGAAGACGCCTGCATGATTCCCTTCGCCTGTTCAATCGCCTCGTCCCGCAGGCGCAGGGACATGCCGCAACTTGCGGTAATGCTCCTCAGCGTCGGCATCACTACCGCGCCGCAAGAGGAGAGCAACCGCTGCGCGGAGATCGCCGCGTGCGGAGAATCGAACGCGAAAAGCCAGTAGTGTTCCATTTTACAGCGTGATCACTTTGTCCGCGCGCTGCATAGCACTCATGATGTCGTACATGTTGCTCACGGTGCCGACCTTGAGCCGATCCGCGATTCCATAGTAATTCAAACACGTTCCGCAGACCAGAATGATGCTGCCTTTTTCCAACAGCGTCATGAGGTTGTCGATCACCTGCTGCTCCTCACCCGCGGGCAGCTTCACGCCGTCGTTCATAAAGAGAACGTATGCGGGCACGCTGTCGCCTTGCGCAAGCGTGTAAAGCGCCATCTTCATGAGGTTATACCCCAGCTCACGCGCACCGGCACCGACGACGTCCTTGCCGACAAACACGGCATACCCGTTTCCGGTGGTCGGGCAGGCGATGACCGGGTTTTCTACAATCTTGCCTTCTCCGGTCAGGCGAACGAACAGACTGCCGCCGCTTTCCCCACTGGCGACGGTCATCCCCGCGGAATTTCCGAGCCGCGTGAGGTTTTCCACCGCCGTGCGGTTATCGACCAATACCGTTAAATCGCGGCAACCGCCGTCGATCTCCTTTTTCGCCATGATCACAGGCTGCGGGCAAGCCTTGCCCCTTGCATCGATCTGCATCGTTGCTCTTCCCCTTTCAAAACGCGCCGTATTGTGGCGGTTCACTCTTTCATTATTCTAGCAAAAGATTACGCCTTTGAATAGAGTGGCAACGGCTATAATTGTGATTTTTGCGCAAAAAAGCGCTCCCGAAAAACGGGAGCGCTTGGGACTCGGTTGTTGGAATTACAGCAGGTTCTTGCCGGTTTCGGGATCGAAGATGTGCGCAAGCGCACCGTCGAATGTGAAATACAGCTGATCGCCAAACTTGAATCCGAGGCGGTTTTCATGCGGCAGGTCGATGGTGGCAATGCGCAGGACGCAATCCTTGCCAACGGCCGTTACGTGGACAAACAGCTCGCTGCCCATCATTTCGGATACATCCACCTTCGCGGGGACTGCGCCCTTGTGGCTCGCGTCGGTGAGCACAATGTGTTCGGGACGGATGCCAAGCGCGATCTTCTTGGGCTGCTCGTTCTTCGCCTTGAGCGTCTTTTGGATGTCTTCCGGCATGTCGATAACCGCGCCTTCCATGCGAACGACATATCTGCCATTCTCGATGGAAAGTTCCGCATCGAAGAAGTTCATCTGCGGAGAACCGATGAATCCCGCAACGAACAAGTTCGACGGATGATTGAATACTTCCTGCGGCGTGCCGATCTGCTGGATAAAGCCGTCTTTCATGATGACGATACGATCGCCCAGCGTCATGGCTTCGGTCTGATCATGGGTAACGTACACAAACGTGGTGTTGACGTTTTGACGCAGTTTGATGAGCTCTGCGCGCATCTGGTTGCGCAGCTTGGCGTCGAGGTTACTCAGCGGCTCGTCCATGAGGAACACCTGCGGATGGCGCACGATTGCGCGACCGATGGCAACACGCTGTCTCTGGCCGCCGGAGAGCGCCTTGGGCTTTCTCTGGAGGTATTCGGTGATGCCGAGGATTTCAGCCGCTTCCTTGACCTTCTCGTCGATCTCAACCTTGGGAACTTTGCGCAGCTTGAGTCCGAACGCCATGTTTTCATACACAGTCATGTGCGGATAGAGCGCGTAGTTCTGGAAGACCATCGCGATATCGCGATCTTTGGGAGCAACGTCGTTGACGAGTCGATCGCCAATGTAGAGTTCACCCTCGGTGATCTCTTCCAAACCGGCGATCATGCGCAGAGTGGTCGACTTGCCGCAGCCGGACGGCCCGACGAGTACGACGAACTCTTTGTCCGCGATTTCAAGAGAGAACTCTTGCACCGCGACCACGTTTTTGTCGTAGATCTTCTTGATGTTCTTGAGTGTTACGTTTGCCATAGTTTCTTGGCTTCATCAGGCGCAGCGTTCGCTCATCGCCCAACTCGCAACCGTCCGATGATGTGACGGTCGCATTACAGCAGGTCTCCACACTGCTGCACCGCAAGCCTTGCGGATGGGTATCCCTCCTTTATTTAGCGTCGCGGTGAATAAGAAGTGGAGTAAACCCCGCGCGCAGGAATACAGAGAAATGCTTCTTATATTATTGCAGACGCCGCCCGTTTTCGCAATACTTAAATAGCAAAAAACGCTTAAGTTCGCCGTCTTCATTTGATACTCATCCATCCCAACGCATTCTCTTCTTCGCTAATTCTCGTTTCGGGGTTGACTTTGCTCATGCTGTGTGGTATATTACTTTTTGCACGTCGAAAGACGAATGTCGCGGGGTAGAGCAGTTGGTAGCTCGTCGGGCTCATAACCCGGAGGTCGTTGGTTCAAGTCCATCCCCCGCAACCAGTAAGAAACCGCCCAATTCGGGCGGTTTTTGCGTATCTTGAGAATCATTCTTGGACACATAATTGCCTCAAAACCTACTACCTGCTGTTTATTTGTTGTTTGTTGGGATGAGCGATAGTTTGAAAGCGCTAGACATTAGCAAATGTTGCTATGTTCTATATCATCAATCAGCGTCTGGAAGCATTAGTTAAAATTGATTA
>JAQVML010000040.1 GCA_028703645.1 Eubacteriales bacterium | reverse complement strand
CAATGTAGCAAAGGGATAGCATTAGCTAATCATATAAGATGTTGAAAAAAAAAGCAATGCTTATGCGAATTTTGATGATAGTCGTTCCATATTCCCTCTTGGGCTTGCTTGTATATTCATACGTTTTTTGTTTTAATTTATACAGCATTTTTTGTGAGTTTTCGCGACATATCTGCCTATTTTTGCATACTTATTGCATCAAATATCAGTCAGCGGCTTCATCGAATCTGCGTTTCCCTGTCGGGATGACCTGCCAGAGATTGTTTCACACTTAGGTGAGACTGCGTGATAAATGAATTCAATCGGCATTCATCAATGTCGCGTGGTTATCATGCGGTTATCATAAGGTAGATGAGATTACGGATCGCGAGGGTTTGCTTATTTAAATAAACAGCTGCAAATATCATTGCCAGCGCAAGGAGACAGCATAGTTAAAATAGCGTTTGCAAGAAGATTGCGCACCAGTTACCAGAGCGATAAAGTTCTCGAAATGCCATGGGGTAAAATGGCGATAATAAACCTCAGGCCGTCATGAAACACCAGATGGATCTATTGATCATCTCTCTGAATTTGCAGGGCACGTCTACAGGGAACATCGAAAAAACCATGCGGGAAATGTAAAAAATAGAGTCGGACGCAACACGGGTGTCCAGGATTCACGCATGTTTTCTGGACTTTTGTTGTCATTACTTATAAATACATCCGTAACAAAAAGACGTTGATTCAAGTCTATCCCGCAAGTAAGCAAAGGTCATCCGATCAGATGGCCTTTGTTTGTTTCATTCATCAATTAACTACAGTATTTCTGAGTTCCCCGCGATCTGAAAAAGCATCATAGTAAGAGGCAATATCGAGCAAAGTACGATCCGAATCGAGTCGGTATCGATTTCGGCTGGAAGCATGTGATCTTATTCGATTCCAACGGGTTATCCGTACTAAATTTCTCAAGTATTTGTCTGCTACGGATGGCAGCACATAAGTATCGATCGTAAATGTTATTCTTTGAAATGAATGTCGGCCACAATCTCGTCTATGACTTGTTCAAATCCTCCTTCAAACACCGGCATTGAGGAGGAAAACATCAAATTCAGCGGATAATCGAAATTTTCCACATTGCACCCGCAGATATCACGCCATCCGTATGATTCACCAAGGCTTGGCACCCGTTCGCGCATCCGCAGAGTGCTGTCCATATAGCCATACAAGCGTTTACCGAATTGATATGCCATGCCGCATTCAAACGATGTGTCACTCTCCGGCTCCCAACCGTGGAAGTCATTCAGATTTGCAATCAAGATATCGCATGCGCGCACATGTTCTGTATTTCGATGCAGCGTTTGCGCCGCGCGTGTATAAGGGTCTTCCACATGCTGCTCTCCGATATCATCCATCGGCGTTATAACCGAAAACCCATACGATTCACAAATACGACGCATGCATGCATAGAGCTTTTGTGCGTTGGTGTCATAGCGCTCCGGTCCGGAGAGGTAAACGACAGGCGATTGCGAATTTTTCTCACCCATTGTTGCCGCGGAATCTGCCGGCATTTCACCGTGCTTACGCTCCTCCTCCAAATCGGTTTGAAAGAGCTTTAGGCAATCGGCAAATCCACCTTCGATAATCTTGGTCGACCCTACTACGTTTGGCGAAAACGGGAGATCCCAATAGGGCAGCACGCGTCCTTTGCGATCATACGGAAGACCGTTTTGTAGCGTTAGTCCCTGATATTTCCACTTCATGTCTCGCTTGTCCCGGGTATAAGCGTAACAGCGAATTCCTCTGGCATATGCCATGCCAAGCTCATAGATGCTCCCGCCGTCGGCCTCCGGCCCGCGATAGAATTCCAGATCGCAGAGGATTGCTGTGGAACGATTCATGCTGTTTGCACAATTTTGAAAGATGGCATCAGCATTTTTTCGCAGATCCTCGTTATCCAGCTTGAGCGGATCGTCGTTCGGCAGTGTAGCCGCAAAACCATTCGCTTCCGCGAGTCTACGCATTGCATTCAGTTGCTCAAAACCATTGGCATAAAAGCACTCCGGCCCAGCAATATAGAGGTATTCTGTCGTCATCATCGTCTTACCGCCTTTATCTTCAAGCCAAAATCATCGAAACGAGCAGTTTTAAAAAGCGCTCGTATTCTGCCCAAACACAAATATCCAGCATAGGAAGCTCTGTCCATATATGATGGTGTCGTCCATCGCGAACCGTCATTCCCAGCGTCAATCCGTCTTTGGTCTCCACTCCGACGTGAAATGGTTTTGTGTCTACGATCGTTGGATCAATCGCTACCCCGACCGCAAGGCAATCGATCACCGTGCAATAGGCTTCGAATCCTCTCTCGTTTACAAACCGGATCGCTTGACGTAAAAACCGTGCCTCCGGATTCGCACTGATCTCAAGCATCTTCAGGTCTTCTTCGGAAAAATTGACACCAAAGTGAGTCGCAACGTCCAGCCCGATCAGTGTCATCGGTATGCCGGAGTGATACACGATATCCGCCGCCTCCGGGTCTACGTAAACGTTCCACTCGCTCTGGGGGGTATCCCCAGTTGCGTTTAAAAATGCATATTCGTTCAATCCGAATGCACCGGAAATTGCGATAATGCGCTCGATCATCGGCGCGATCTCCGGCGCCTTGTTCAGCGCCATCGCAACGTTTGTCATCGGTGCCGTGCAGAGAATATTCACCTCGTATGGGTTTGCTTTAATCGTTTCAATGATGAGATCCACAGCATGAAGGTCGCTTAACGCCGTTTTCGGCTCCGGCAGAAAGTTCTCCGCCTGCCCATCCACACCATGAGTAAACGGGTCTTTCGGAGACTGGCGCACCATGGGATGTTCCATTCCACGCGCAACGGGAATATCGGTTCGTCCAAGCAGCTCCACCATCTTCAGCGCGTTCTTGCTTGTCACATCCACGGGATAGTTGCCGTTGACCGTGGTAATCGCAAGCAGGGACAGTTCCGGTGATTTCATCGCCATGGCAATCGCCACGGAATCGTCCATTCCGGGATCACAGTCCATTATGATCTTCTTCATGACTTTCGCTCCAATCGTTCCATGATATCGGCCGTATTCGATTCGCTTCCGGTTTATTGGTCCGGATCGGCCTGTATCTTAACAAAATACTCACGTTTCCTCGGCCCGTCGAACTCTAAAAAATAGATGCCCTGCGAGTGTCCCAGCAACAGCTTCCCTTCATGAACGATCAGCGCGATGGATGCGCCAATCAATGACGACTTCACATGGCCCGCCGCGTCCTGCGGCGTGTCATGCTGATGTTTAAAGTCGATGCGCGTTGGTATCAAACGGCAGATTTCATCCTGCAGATCGAGGAACCCGTTGGGGTCCCAAAATGACGTTATCGTGAGCGCTGCGGTCGTATGTGGGATTGTAATCAGACAAATCCCCTCTTGCACGCCGCTTTGTTCAACACTCGCCTTTACATCTTCGGTAATCGAGACGACATCCCGCTCCTGCGTTTCAATACTTGTTTTTTTCAGCATGTAACCCTCTCTGCTCAGTGTTGAAATGATCTATTATTTGCAGAACTGATCCATCCATAGTTCTTGCAGCGGGGGTATCTGCTCCCGCATGCCCGGCGCGAGCAAGCTCCAGTAAACGCCATGACTCGGCTTTGGAAATTCGTTCCGCGTGCGGATCACGCGCGTCGGAGTGACGATATAGTCGATCGCTGTGTCATACGGTTCCACCGTGACCTCCACATCCACCACCTGGCAATCGTGCCCGACGCAGAACACCGGGGTTTCGTCTCCAACGACGCCGATAGTGTGGAAAAACGCCCACTCCAGATCGAAGTAACCATGCCCTTTTCCAAAGCGAATCCCACTCGGAGTAATAGCCGAGGCGCCAGTTACCATCATATCGATCCGGTCGAACTGCGCCCGAATCTCCTTCAACGTCATGTGCTTCCAGAAGCGCTGTACGCCATCTAACGTGGAAGCCAATTCTTCCTTGCTCGCGGGAATCCATTCGGGGCGAAGCAGAAACACCCCGCGTGAGATACTATAGTTGGTCATCAGTATGATCTTGCCATCCCGAATCGCTTGTTCACGAAAGCGTTCCAAGTTGTTGTCCGGCGTGATGAAGATCACGTTCGCCTCTTGGTAGATCTCCGTCTGGCAAAGGTTTTTCGCACAGTCTTCGCTGCCTTCATAATCCGTGATAAACTCCGCAAAGTTCCAGCTGAAGCGGGAGTCCGGCTTTGCAACCTTACGCAGTTCCTCCCATATCATCACACGTGCTTTTTTTGCGTCCATCGGTGTTCTGTTCTCCATGATTTCGCTCCCCAATATTCCGTTTTCTATTTCTGTTGCAGTAGTGTCTGTCGAACGATGATTCGGCTGTTCCGAATGCAAGCCGCCCCGTCCGCAAACTGCCACGGTCCCTTGCACCCGCGCCCATATTCTTCACCCAGCATTTCGCATAAATATCCTGCAAGCAGCGCCAGCGGAACAAATTGCGTAAGCGGCATTGTGATTTGCGAATCGGTATGCGGAACACGGATCACGAACTCATGATCCTCCACTGCCTCTAGTTCTCCATCCGTGAGGATCAGAAGCGGTCTTCCAAGCTGTCTTGCGTAGCGAATCGTTTCCGAAACGCGGCTGATCGCCGGATTGGTCGTATTTGCGACAATCACCGTCGCCGTGTTCCCAACATCCCGCGCGAAAAAGTTGAGATGCAACCATTCCTCCGCATCCACACATGAGGAATGTCTTCCCGTTGCTTCCAATATCTTCGCATGGCCGTAAAACGCAGCGGCATAGTCAAACCCACCGCCGACAAAATCAAACGCGGGCATATCCCGCCAACGCGAGGCCAGCTCTCTTGTCTGATCGTCCATCTGTGGTAAAAGGTCTTCAAGCGAATCTGCCTGGCGCAGGATATCGCGCCGCAGTTGCTCGGAGTAATCCATGGTTTGCCGACCGCGCACCTCTCCGATACGAATCGCAAGCAGCAACAAGGACAATACGGAGACGAGATAGCTCCTCACACCCGGCGAAGGTTCGAATGCATCGATCGCCGTTTGGAATATCCGTTTTGCGTGCGTGCCAAGCGGCGAATCCGGCCGAGACGTGATGCCAACCGTAAAGCCGCCGTGTGCGTTGACAAATTGTACCGCCTCGTCCACGCGAGATACGCTGCCGGAATTACTCACCGCAAATATCAGCGGGTTATTCGGCGCAAATCCAATCTGCTTCGGGTGATAATAGCGCGCAAGCTCCAGCGGCTCAATCACCTCGGTTGGAATCTGCGTCATCAGTTCAAAGATATGCTTCATCGACAGTGCCGCGGCATAAGAATCCCCGCAACCGGTGAGTATGATTCGCTGGATCGAGAAGATCTCCGGCGTCGTCAAAAGCGTTCTTGCCATGTGCTCCAGCGGAGCATATTGCTCCCGGATCAACGCGGGAATGCTCCATGCCTGGCGGCACATCGGATTGGATGATTGTTTTCGTTCCATTTTTTAAGGCTCCTTGTTTGCCAGCTCTGGATACCAATTCAGCTTTGTGCCTTTTTGTTTATCCATACGATTTAGATTTGCGCACCCTTCCAGCACCACATCCAACGCATAGTTATGTCCAATTCCCTCCGTAAAGCGGGCGCCGGAACACATGTTGTCCGAAACGGAACAAACCGAGCCGCCGCGCCTGCCAAACAGCGCCGAAAGCGTAATGATTGCGGAGGATTCACGGTCTCCATTGAGACACCCCGCGCGGTTATATACCGCTGCATGTTCGATATTTCGCGGCTGTAGATATCCGCCAACGCCCGGTCTGCCGCCGCCGACATAGTCGCTATCGCAGGATACCGTAACGCCGACATGATAGGGATGCCCAACCGATTCCGCTGCCTGCACCATGGCAAGCACCACTTCATAATGCGCCGCGGCAGGATAGCCCGCGTCGATGTAAGCGCGCGTCATGCCCTCGCCGCGCACCGCGCCGGAGGCAATCACCAAATCGCCGGGGTTTACGCCGTCTCCAAACCCACCAGAGCCGCCGAGACGGATGAATGTGCTCGCATCGGTAAACTCCAGATAGTCATAGAGGATCAACTCCATCTCCGGTGCACCGCTCCCGCCGCTGACTGCGGTGATATGCGCGCCTTTATACCAGCCAGAATAGGAGGTGAACATGCCGGATTGACCGATCAGTTCTGCGTTTTCCAACCGATCTGCAACAACCTTTGCAGGGTCTTCCCCATAGGCGCAGAGTGCGTCGCGCACGAGCACAATCACATAATCTCCGACCTTATCCGGGTCGATCTGCGTCAACGCGGGCCGACCATTGATGAAAAAACCGCGCGGCGGTACGTTGTTTTCATATTCATATGTTTCATGGATCGATTGAATGGAAGGTTTCCTTCGTATCTCATCGCTTTTGAGCATTGTCATATTCCCTCTTCATCTGTTCCAGCCGTTGCTTTGCTTGCGCCATAAGAGCATGGTCAATGGCCGGCGGCCCGTATTGGCGGATGCAATAGCTCGCGCTGATGCTGCCTAAAAGCCCGCATTCATACGGCGTCATCCCCTCACAAAAGCCATACAGCACAGCACCGCTCGCGCTGTTTCCCGCGCCGGTCGGGTCAATGACCTGTTCAACGGGTACGCTGGGAATCTCCTCTACCCCGCGCGGGGTAATCACGACTGCACCCCTTGCGCCCCGACGAAGGTAGACCATCGGCAATCCCCAGCGTACCAGATTTCCGATTGCGCGCTGCTCGCTGGTTGTGTCGAACAGCGACATGGCTTCCGTACGGTTGATCGAAAACACGTCGCATTCCTCCGCGCGGCGCAAGACTTCTTCATAACGTTCCGCTCTTGCTGCATCCGCGTTGATCTCCCACATCAGACGAAACCCAAGTTTTCTCTTGTGTTCGAGCAAGCGATTCCAGAAGACCTCCGGCAAGTCTTTAAAGAGATAAACTCCCTTTACGCCTTCAGCATATCGCGCAATCTCGTCTGCCGTTGCTTCAAGAGCAGTATAGTGTGCCAGACCATACTCCGGGGTCTCTATGCGTTCTCCGTCTTCAAAATATTGAATGTTGGAAATCGCGGTGTGCGCATCTTTTGCAATCAACCCGCTCACATCCGCACCGCTCTTGCGCATCCAATCGCCAAACAATGCGGAGAAATCCTCGCCAACGCCAGTGATCAGGCGGCAGGAATCCGTCCAAAGCCGGATCCCGCTCCAGGCGTAGATGCCCGCTCCGCCCAGCCGAAACCCGATATCCTCACCGGAAGAAAGCCGGATATGATCGGCGACCGCTGTTGAAACAATTGCGTAATCCATCTTCGTTTACAAGGCGCGTACCGCAAACGTGTTGGCGACAATCGCACCCTCATCTGCAACATAACCCGCGGCGCCGGTGCGGAACTCATCGTCTTTTGCCGAAACGACACATTGTCCGTCAACATACATCTGGAGTGCGTTGTCCTTCACATCAAAGCGCACGGCATGCCAGTCCCCTTCTCGATAGCCCGTTTCCGAAACGGCAAGCACCGTAATGGTTGCGCCCTTGCGCTTGATGAGTGAATATTTTCCGTCCTGAAACACGGCGGCATAATAACGTCTGTGTCCTTTGGCGCGCGCAACCAATCCCGCATAGCGCGCATGCACAAACTGTATTTCAGAGGTAACGGCATAGTCGTCCCATTCGGTGGTGCCAATGGTCATAACGCCGTTTCGTTCGGGATGCGAAATCGCGAATGTCGCCAGATAGTCCGGCCCCGTGTGCTTAGTGCTATTCATAAACGCCATCATCCACTTTGTACGCGTCACAAACGGGCTGATCCCCGGGGTGAGTTCGTTTGCTTTACCCATATAAAAACACTTGGGCGATCCTTTCCAGTCCAGCGTACGGAGAACGATTTCTCCGTCCTTGCGCACATCGGAACACAACAGAATGCCGAGGCGATAGATCGCGCGACCATGCGTATCGGGAACCTCCCAGCAAACCGCATTTTCGCCTTTTTGCAGCGAAAAGCTCTGCTCACTCACGAGCGTAGCGATCTCGTCGTTTGCGTCATAGTAATCAATAAAGAACTTGAGTTCTGGGTTGGAACGCTGGCGGCAGTCCACAAGCGCATGGACGGTCTGTCCCGCATACAGTGCAGGACTTGCGTAGACCTCAAAATAGCTTGTATCCGGCGCGGCTTTCGGACTCGGATCGACATAGGTCTGCACAGACACCGTTGCATTCACGCTGCCGGACACGCCCTCATAAGCAATTGCAAGACCCGGTCTCCCTTCCGAAGCGAGCGTGTTATAAACGCGCTTGACCGCCTGCCCAAAGGTATGCGGCGGATGTGGTAAAAAGCCCTGCACACTG
>JAQVML010000039.1 GCA_028703645.1 Eubacteriales bacterium | reverse complement strand
CGTGAGGTCATACGTAATCGGGGTTAGCGTAGCATACCCCTCACGTGCCCAGCGGTCGTCTACATCTTGACCGTCCGAGCAGGACGTGCATCCACGGGGGCACCAATAATAGGTTCTGCCAAATGGATCCTTCCGCTCTACATAGGTCAGCGCATATTGCTCGATTGCAAGCGGAGCGACCTTGATTCCCTTTAGTTCCTCAAACGGAACGGCGGGCACGTTTACGTTTAAAACCGTGCCAAATGAGAGCGGATGCGCCTGGATATACTCTACGGCATATGCGGCGATGCGCGCCGCCGTCTCCATGTGCTCACAGGTGTAGGAAACGCTGGAAATCGCGATCGCCTGATAGCCCAGCAGCGCCGCTTCGTGGGCCGCCGCGACGGTACCGCTATAGAGCACGTCCGTGCCGAGATTCGGCCCGTGATTGATGCCGGAAACCACGATATCCGGCGCGGGATAGAGATTGCCAATCGCAAGGCGAACGCAATCGACCGGCGTACCGCTGACCGCATAGGCGGGAACATCGGGCAAGCCCTCGATATGCGTCTTTTGCACGCGAAGAGGCTCGCTCAGCGTCATTGCGCGGCTCACACCGCTGCGTTCCCGATCCGGGGCGGCAACATAAAGTTCATGGCTCTTGTTCAGTTCTTGGGCAAGCGCGCGAATGCCGGCGGCAAAGACGCCGTCGTCATTGCTTAAAAGCAGTTTCATGCAGGAACTCCGTCAAGTAATAGTAAAAGTATTGTAACATACTGCGCTGTAGAATGCAAAAAAAGATAAAATGTGCAGGAGAGCTTCCGTTCCCCTGCACACAAGAAGCAAGCGTTGATTGGATTAACTCGTCAATTGATCGGCGAAACAGCGATTTGATCAATGCGCAAGCCATCTACGCCCTCAACATAACCATAGTTAAATATGAAAGCAAGCGTCACAAACTGAACAATGACGATCGCCAACATGGCAAAAAGCCATGTTCCGCGCGCAAACCGCCCTCTGCCGCGAAACGCGCGATAGAGCAGACGATTGAGAAACAACGTCAGTATGATCGGCGAGAAATAGAGAAGCAGGTTCAACGCGCTCTCCAAAATCGCCTGCAAAGTGCCGCTCGCAAGAGAAGACCAGTCAAACGCCAGCGCAAGGCCGAGCATATAGATGGAATAGACCGCGAGCATCACATTGAGTATGATCAACATGATAAAGTAAAAGATCACGCGCGCCGCGCCATGCCGCGGCAAATCACCGTAGTCGTGATGTCCGTGGTGTCCGTGTCCGCGTTGCGGGGTACTCTGTTCCATCCTGTTTTCCCTCCTCTGTCTCTCTCTTGGTGTAAAAATCAGCGCGTCAAACCTCGATTTCGGTGCTTTCACAAGCGGAAACGTTCGGCGTCTGCGGCGTCTCCGGCTCCACAAAGCGCTCGGCAAGCACCTTTGTGGTCAGATAGGCGGAGATCGCGTCAATCGCCATCTTGTTCTTTCCGCCGCGCATGACGGCAAAGTCCGCATCGTTGATGTAGTTTGCGATGTATTTCTCATATACGGGCTTCACGGTATCAACGTATTGCTCCGCAATGTTGTCAATCGAACGCCCGCGCGCCTTGATATCCCGCTTGATGCGCCGCAGCAGGCAGATATCCACGTCTACATGCAGATATACTTTCAGCGACATCCGCTCGCAAATGCGCTTATCGTAAAACATGTGGATGCCTTCGAGCACCAGCACCTCCGGCGGAGGAATCAGCAAATCCGGCGTGTCCGCGCGCAGATAGTTGACGTAGTCGTAGCCCTTGGTCGTGATGGGTTGCCCGCTCGCCAGCAGTTCGATATCGTGGAGCAGTTCGTCAAAATCAAAAACACCCGGCTCGTCGTAGTTGAGCTTGATGCGCTCGGAAAACGGCAAATCGGGGAAATTTCGATAGTAGCAGTCCTGGCCGATGATGGTGCAGCTGCAAGCGAGTGAATCTTTGATGCGTTTGGCGAGCGTGCTCTTTCCGCTGCCACTCGCGCCGCAAATACCAACGATGATCATGAAAGCATCTCTCCTATTATCTCACAAACCGCGCAAGCTCTATGTCATGATTCTGTTTTGTTTTTGTCAGTTTATCATGAAACGGGGTTGTTGGCAATGCGACCTGAGCGCATATTGAATTCGATCGCGACTCAAACCCTTCTTCCGAATCAAAAACGCATCATAAAAACCCTGTCCGTTTGCGCGGGCAGGGTTTGTTTGTTGTGACTCGCGAATGACTCGATTAGTCCTCGATCTCTTCGCCGCCGGGAATTTCGAACTCGATGGTCTCGTTGCAGTTCGGGCAAATCAGCCCGTCGTCGCTATCGATCATGTCCTCGTCGAAATAGACGGTTTCGCCGCAGTGCGGGCAAACGACTTCGATGAAATCATCCTCGTCCATCTCGCCGTCGTAGTCTTCGTCGATCGTGGTTTCGATGTCGTCCAGCTCGTCATAGATGCCGTCGATGCAATCCGAGAGATCGTCGATGCTCTCGTCCTGCTCTTCCAGCGCCTCGGCAATTGCGCCAAGGGTTTCGATGATGCCACGCAGCACCTTATCCGTGCCTTCGTCTTTGAGTGAGAGGCCGTCGGCCAATCCGTCCAGATAAGCAACTTTTTCAGAGATAAAACTCATGGTTTTCCTTCGCCTTTCCGTTCGTTGCCGAACAGCTCATGTTTTTGGGGTTGGGCGTTATACGCGCTCCATGTACTCGCCCGTACGGGTGTCTACGCGGATGCGGTCGCCTTCGTTGACAAACAGCGGAACGTTGAGCGTATAGCCGGTCTCCAACGTTGCGGGTTTGGTCGTGCCCGTCGCGGTGTCGCCGCGCACGCCGGGTTCGGAGTGCGTAATCAGCAGTTCGACAAAGTTCGGCGCTTCTACGGAGAACGGTGCGTCCTTGAAGAAGCGAATCTTCACGTTCTGGTTTTCCACGATGAACGCGATGGCGTCCTCTACCTGGTCGTGGTTGAGCGGAAGCTGCTCATAGGTTTCGACATCCATGAAGTAGTACAGGCCGCCGTCTTCATAGAGGTACTGCATTTCCTTGGTCTCAATGTGTGCCGGCGGGTATTTATCCGTCGGGTTAAACGTGCGCTCTAAAACGGCGCCCGTCATGACATTTTTGAGGCGAGTACGCACGAAAGCCGCGCCTTTGCCGGGTTTGACATGCTGGAAATCGGAAATTTGCCAGACAGCCCCGTCAATTTCGAGTGTCATGCCTTTTCTGAATTCGCCTGCACTGATCATATGGTTGTTTCCTCCGTTATTCTGATACTGTTCCGTATATTCGTTCATCATCAGCATGTCGCATGCCGAAAACTTCTATTTTGTCAACTAAATGTGATGTCAACTAAATACCAATGCGCCATTTGCATCTAGGCGCAATAGTGATTTAGATCGTGATGAGCTCTTTCGTCACGCTGGTCAGGTTCAGGTAACCCGTGTCCGTCACCACGCAGCAGTCCTCAATGCGAACGCCGCACTTGCCTTCTACATAGATGCCCGGTTCCACCGTGATGGTCATGCCGCTGAGCAACGTGTCTTTGCTGTCCCTGCGCGCAAAAGGACTCTCGTGAATCTCCAGACCAACGCCGTGTCCAAGTCCGTGGCCAAAGTGCGCGCCGTGGCCTTTTTCGGCAATATAATTCCGCGCGACCGCATCCAGCGCCATACCGGTGATTCCGCTTTTCAGCGCGTCCAGCGTTTTTTGCTGCGCGGCCTTAACAATCTCGTAGATCTCTTTGCTAAAATCATCCACTTGACCGATTGCAAATGTACGCGTCATATCGGAATGATAGCCGTTGACCATGCAGCCAAAATCCGCGGTGACCAGATCGCCCTTTTGAATCTTTCGCGTGCCCGGCACCGCATGCGGCATGGCTCCGTTGGGGCCGCCCGCAATGATGGGATCAAACGACGGCGCTTCGCTGCCGTTTTTCGCGCAAACGTAGTTGAGCTCCGCCGCAAGCTCCATTTCGCTCATGCCCGGGACAATTCGCCCCAGCCATTCGAGAAAGCTCTTGTCGGCAATGCGCTGCGCTGCCTGAAGGTTTTCGACCTCGTCCGCGCTCTTATGCAGACGCGGCAACGAAATCTCGGCGCTGAATGCGACCCATTCCACCGGCATCGCCTCATAGATGCGAAACCGCGAAACCGTCATCACGGCGTCTTCAAACGCGGCGCGCTTGCAGCCGTCTTGTTGCAAAATGCCGCGAATGTGATTGAGCTGGTCTGAAAAGTCCACTTCGGTCACTTCGCAAAGGCCCTTTGTCTGCGCTTTTGCCTGGAGCGTATAACGCGAGTCGGTTACGAGATATGCGTTCTGCTGTGTGACGAGAAGGATACCGTCCGAGCTGGTGAATCCCGAATAGTAACGAATGTTGACACCGCTGGTGATCAATGCCGCGTCTAGCGAGGAGGCGGCAAGGTTTTTACGTAATGCTTCAATTCTCTGTTTCATACGGAGTTATTTTAACACAGTTGTCTGAATCGGGCAACAAGAATACCATAGAAACGCGCAAATGGTAACCAAAGCAATCCCGACGCATCAAAAAGCTCCGGCGAAATCACGCGCCGGAGCCGAACCATACTTGTTAGCCCCAATATTGCTGATATTTTTCTACGTTTTGTTGATGCTCTTCGTAGGTTTTAGCAAACACCAGCGCGCTGGTTTCCTTCGGGTTTTGGTTGCAGAAGAAGAGGTAGCCATCCGCAAGGAACTGCTCGTTGGGATAGAGCGCGGCCTCAATCGCGGCTTTGCCGGGGTTGCAGACAGGCCCTACCGGAAGTCCCTTGTATTGATAGGTGTTGTAGAGCGATTCCGTCGCTTGCTCCTGCGCGTTAAAGACGTATTTCGTCACGCCCAGCGCATAGGAAAGGCTTGCGCAGCTCTGCAGCGGCATATCCTGCTTCAAGCGGTTATGGAACACCGCCGAAACCTTCGCGAAATCGTCCGGCGCGGCAGCCTCGCGCTCGATCAGCGAAGCAAGCGTCACCACCTGATCCATCGTCATGCCAAGCTGCTGTGCGCGGGTTACATATTCCTCGGAAAACACATCATTAAAGCGATTGAGCATCTTGATCAAAATCGTCTCAACGCTTGCATCCGCATACACTTCATACGTATCCGGGAAGAGATATCCTTCCAACAGATAGGAACGGGACGCCGCGTTCGGCGTTGTGCCCGCATCCGCGATAAAGGCAAAGTTTGCGAACGACTCCCCTGTCCGCGCGATGCTGTAGAGATCTTCCTCGCTCTTGAGCAGGCCTTTTCCCATCAGCACCTTTGCGATGTTTTGAATCGTGTATCCTTCCGGAATCGTGAACTTGACCGTCGCTTTCGCGGGGTTTCCCTCGCAAATCGTCTCCACAATCTGCTTGATGCTCATGTTTTTGCTCAGGATATATGTCCCCGCCTTGAGGCTATTGGCCTTGCCGACGAAGTCGACATAGACCTTAAACGCGGCGGTGCTGGAGATTAGCCCCCTCTGATCGTAACCGCAGGCGCCGTAGAGAATCCGCGCGATGCTGCTTGCGGACGAGGAAGCGGGAATCGTGACCTCGATGGGTGTCGCGTCCTTTTGATCGACCGGCTCAATATACTTGTTCAGTACATAGTTCACCGTCGTCCGCGCGAGTAGAAACACGATGGCAAGGCTCACCAGTAGCACCACCGTCGGGCGGACGCTGAGCCAAAGACGCCGCATGCGTTTCTGCTTTTTCGTGTATCGTTTTTCCGTTTTTTCGTTCATTGCCATTGCGTTTTTCTCCGTTGGTCTGTTGCCGCGCGGCCCGATGATCAGGTCTTTTTCACGATTCCAGCGGGCCAAGGTCGATATCCACCGCCTCGGCTAGAATCTTGTAGACGTCTCCCACCATTCGTTTGAGCCGGAATTCCGCCATCAGATAGGCGGAGGCATCCGCGTCAAACTGCAACAGTTCGCTGATCTTTTGCAATTTTTTGAGCGATTCGCTCTCTTGATCGCCCGCAATCAGCGCGGCTTGCGCGTGAATCTGAAGCTTGTTATATTCTTCAATCAGCGCGCGCGTCGTGTTACTTTCCATTGCGCGCGTCTTTGCCGCGGAAAATTCGCGGTATTCTATGCTGTCTTTCATCTCGTTTGCGAGCAGTTTCGCGGTATCGTAGACCATGGTTCCCCCGTTAGATCTCGATGATGATCGGCATGATCATCGGCGTTCTCTTCGTGCGGTTTTTCAGGAAGGACTTGAGCGAATTCTTCACGCCTGCCTTGATGCTCGCGTAATCGCTCCTGTCGGCTCCCTCAAACTTGCGCGTTTCTTTGACAAGCAGCGCCTTGATATCCGCAATCAGCTCTTCGCTGTCGCGCATATACACAAATCCGCGGGAGACGATCTCCGGAGCCGCCAGCATACGCCCCGTCTCGCTATCCAGCGTGAGCACCGCAACGACGAGCCCGTCCTGCGAAAGCGTCTTTCGATCCTTGAGCACCACATCGTCGATATCGCCGATTCCGTCCACCATGACGGCGCCCGAGGTAACGGTTCCGGCCTTTTTGCCGCCGCGCTGTGTGAGCTCGATTACATCTCCGCAGTCCGCGATAAACGTGTTTTCCGGCGGAACCCCCATCTCCTCCGCGAGCTTACCGTGCATCATCAAATGCCGGTATTCGCCGTGGACAGGAATGAAGAACTTGGGTTTGGTGAGTTCCATCATCAGCCGCAGCTCTTCGCGGCAGGCGTGGCCCGAGACGTGAACGTCCGCCATGCGGTTGTAGATGACCTGCGCGCCCTTTTGATAGAGCTGGTTGATGACGCGCGAAACCCCGACTTCGTTTCCCGGAATGGCGGAGGCGGAGATGATCACCGTGTCGCCTTTGCCAATGTTCAGGCGATGCGTCGCGGTCGCCATCCGAAACAGCCCGCTCATGGGTTCGCCCTGACTGCCGGTGGTGATCACGCAGATCTGGTCGTCCCGATAGCGCTTGAGTTGATCCACCTTGACGATGCTTTCCGGCGGAATTTTGAGATAGCCGAGCCGCATTGCAATCTGGACGACCTGCTCCATGCTCCTGCCCTGAAAGCAGACCACGCGACCGTGGTTGATCGCGACATCCGCCACCTGCTGAATGCGGTAGACGTTGCTGGCAAAGGATGCGACGATGATGCGTCCCTCCGCCACGTCAAAATAATACTCAAACGTCTTGCCGATCTCGCGCTCGCTTTGCGTGTGTCCCGGGCTTTCGATGTTGGTGCTGTCGCTCATCAGCGCGAGCACGCCGCGCGCGCCGTAGTGCGCAAAGCGGATGATGTCGATGGGCTCGCCGTCGATCGGCGTAAAGTCCACCTTGAAGTCGCCGGTGTGAATCACGGTGCCGATGGGTGTGTTGATCGCCAGCGCGACAGCGCCCGCGATGGAGTGTCCCGTTTTGATAAACTCCACCTTAAAGCAGCCGAGTTCAACCGTTTCACCCGGTGTGACAACCGTCAGTTTCTTGTTGTTTACGCGCGCTTCTTCCAGCTTGTGCTCGATAAGCGCAATCGTAAACGCGGTTCCGTAGACGGGCACGTCGAATTCCTTGAGCGCATACGGCAGTGCGCCGATGTGATCCTCATGTCCGTGCGTAATCATAAATCCTTTGAATTTTGCGCGGTTTTCGCGCAGATATGTCATGTCCGGTATGACGACATCGATGCCGGGCATGTCGTCGTCCGGAAAGCTGATGCCGCAATCAACAACAATCATGTCGTTGCCGTATTCGAATACGGTCATATTCTTTCCGATTTCACCCATGCCGCCGAGCGGAATGATCTTTAGTTTGTTTGCCATGTTATTTCCCCAATTTCCTTCTGATTTCCCTTTTTGATCCCAACCATGTTTTTCGCTGTTCCTCGGCGAATGTTATCTTTCGCCGTAAAATTTTCATTCGCGCGCAAATAAACCGCAAAGCGGTCTCAATCTGTTAAAAAGCCTTTGGAATTGTTAAGGGTCACAACCCTTAACCCATAAAATTCCGGCTGCGTCGGTTCATCCGACGCAACGGAACGCCCAGAATGGGCGATTTCTCTGTGCGTTTTGCCGCCCGGGAGCCCGCAGGGCGAGAGGCAAAGCGTGGTTGTCCCGTCGAAAAACTCGTTTTTCGGCGGCCCGAAACCGCAAAGCGGTCTATTGCTGATAAAAAGAGTATAGTGTATTTTTGCCCGCGCTCCAACCTGTTTTTTTTCGCACAGGTCGGTAAGCGGGTGAAGTTCTATTTTGAATGAGTCACCTTTAATCTCTTACAGAGCATGCCTTAGCTATAAAAATCGTTCCCGCCAAAGGTCGCGTAATAGGTGCGCGTACCCCAAATTTTGTCGGTTGCGCCGCTGCGAAACGACATCACGTTTGTCGGCAGCAGACGATTGCCGTTATTGAGCACATCGTTTGCATAGTTGATTACGCTCTCCGGTATCGTCTTGGTCAAAAAGTCGCTGCGACCGACCACCGAGAATTGGCTCTTTTGA
>JAQVML010000038.1 GCA_028703645.1 Eubacteriales bacterium | reverse complement strand
CATAATACGTATATGTTCCGTCGGCAACGCGCGCGCCCGCTTCGTCCGTCAAGTCCCAAACGTATCTCAGCAAGCCCGACTTTGGCGTTGCGCCGGAGGTTGCGTCTTGTGCGTTGTCTTTCGCAATACCGGAGCGTTCAACCCAAGCCGGAATCGCGTCCGGGCGCTTCTCATAGCCGCCGTTTGCTGTGAATTGCGTCACATACAGCGTTTTCACCAGATTGCCATCTGCGTCTTCAATCCATACGGCAAACTGATTTGTCGCATAGCCGCTCTGTTTTTGAAAATCAAACGTAATTGCGACGATATCGTCTTCCCGCTGCACCGTAGCAGCCGTTGTCGATGCCGCGCAACCGGATAAAAGCAGCAGTGTCGTGATCAGCAAAATGGATAACATTTTGGTTCTTTTCAATATCATTTACCTCAATTCTTGATTGAACGAGCTTTTCTCTTACATCCATCAATGAATTGAAAAGCGTTGTCATCAAAATTTCATCCGATCGAAAAAATCGATCGCTTTATTATAGCAAAATGAAGATTTGATCGGGGTGAAATTTCAGCAACTTCTCAAATAAAACGCGGTTCTATCGGTCGATCGTACTCGTTTGCCTCCGCGCTGGATGCTTGTGTTTTGGCTGAGTTACGCGTGCTTTTGTTTTGATCACGCGGTTGGCCGACTCGTTACTAAATTTGTATTGACAAGCTTAATTTTGTTGGATATAATGTGTTTGCAAGTACTGGAAACGTTTCCAGTATCGTTTCCAGTAACGTTTCCAATCATATGAGACACAACAAAAAGAAATTTACCATTCCCCGTCCTGATGTTTCACACCCGAAATGAGCAGTCGATTGAGTTGCGCACTCCGGCAAAAAGCCGAGCCGAGCTGTAGCGTGAGAGCGTTAGGCGTTCTCTCCCTCGTCTGCCACAAATCCAGATAAAGGATCGCTTTGAAAACCATGACAAATATCAAAGACATTGCGCTTCATTGCGGCGTGGCGATCAGCACAGTTTCGCGTGTGCTCAACGACCACCCGGATGTCAGCGAAGAAACGCGCGAAAAAGTGCTTCGCGCCGTCGACGAGCTAAACTATATCCCCAACACCAGCGCGCGAAACCTCGTCCGCACCAGTTCGGATACGATCGCCCTGCTCGTCAAGGGCGTCAACAACCCCTTCTTCGCAAAACTCATCAAAGTGATTGAGCGCGAAATCACGCGGCGCGGCTACACGCTGGAACTGCATCACATGGATACGTCCGAGGACGAGCTCCGCGTCGGCGCGCAGTTGACGAACGAGCGCAAGCTCATCGGCATTCTGTTTTTGGGTGGCAGGTTTAACTACTCACCAGAGGAGATGGCGCTCATCAAAGTGCCAAGCGTGTTTTGTACCTATACCAACTCCTTTGGGACCCTCGACGCGGGGGCTTACAGCTCCGTCGCAATCGATGACAAGCAAGCCGCGCGGACCGCGGTCGAAACACTCGTGACCATGGGTCATCGAAAGATCGCGATTCTGACGGACAATGACAGCGATAAATCCATCAGCGAGCTAAGATTTCAAGGGTATAAAGACGCGCTCGCTTCGCACGGCATTCCTTTTGACCCAAATCTGGTCGCCTGCACGGGCACGTTTTCGGACATGAGCGCCATCTATGAGGCGACCAGCCGACTGATCGAGCGGGACAACTCCTTTACCGCAATCTTTGCCATTGCGGATTTGATGGCGATTGCCGCCATCAAGGCGCTCAGCGACCACGGCATGCGCGTGCCGGAGAACTGCTCCGTCGTCGCCATCGACGGTCTGGAGCTTTCGGAGTACACGCTGCCTACGCTGACGACGCTGGTGCAGCCAGCGGAAGAAATGGGCCTTGTCTGCGCAAAGACCATCATTGAATTGATCGAGCATCCCGGAAAAAACAAACAGTTCACCTTTCAGACGGTGCTCCGCCCCGGCGGATCGGTCAGAAGTCTAAACGGCTAAGCCTGCATCTTTAAAACTGCATCCTTAAACCTGCATTCTTAATACTACATTCTTAATACTACATTCTTAATACTACATTCTTAATACTACATTCTATTGAAATAACAAGCTCGCGACAACGAATCTATGAGCCAACCGGCTCTGGAGAATACAAAACGAAAGGGAAGGAAATTTCTGTGAAAAAGCTATTTGCTCTCATTCTGGTTGCCATGATGGCGTTTGCGTGCTTTGCATGCACCACCGCAGCCCCCGCCGCAACGGCAGCGGAGCCCGACGCAACGCAGGCGGCCGCCGCCACCGAAGCCCCCGCCGCTGATACCACAGCGCCGGCCGGCAAGGTCTACTACCTCAACTTCAAGCCCGAGGCGGATGCCGCATGGCAGGACCTGGCTGCCAAGTACACCGCGCTCACCGGAGTACCGGTTACCGTCGTGACCGCCGCCTCCGGCACCTATTCCGAGACGCTGACCGCCGAAATGGACAAGGGCGCAGCAGCCCCGACGCTGTTCCAGTGCGGAAACAAAGCAGGCCTCGACACCTGGGGCGACTACTGCTATGACTTCACTGGCACCGATGTTTACGCGCAGCAGACCACCAACGACTTCAACCTCTTCAAAGACACCGGTGAAGTTGCCGCGATCGGTTATTGCTACGAGTGCTTCGGCATCATCGTCAACACCGCGCTGCTGGAGCAGGCCGGTCATTCTCTCTCCGAGATCACCGACTTTGCCTCCCTCAAAGCCGTCGTGGAAGATATCCACGCACGCGCCAAGGATCTGGGCTTTGATGCCTTCACCTCCTCCGGTCTGGACGGCTCCTCCAGCTGGCGTTTCTCCGGCCATCTGGCCAACATGCCGCTGTTCTATGAGTTCCGTGATGACGGCGTGACCTCGCAGCCCGCGACCATCACCGGCAAGTACATGGATAACTACAAGAACATCTGGGATCTGTACATCAACAACTCCGCAACCGCTCCTTCGCAGCTTGCGACCGCGACCGGCGACCAAGCGGAAGCCGAATTTGGTCAGGGTCAGGCCGTGTTTTATCAGAACGGTTCCTGGGAATACAGCAACCTCACCACGAAGTACAACATGAGCCCGGATAGCCTCGCCATGATCCCGATCTATTGCGGTGTGGAAGGCGAGTCCAATGCCGCGGTTTGCGCAGGCACCGAGAATATGTGGGCCGTCAACTCCAAAGCCGCTCCCGAAGACATTCAGGCGACTCTCGACTTCATCAATTGGGTTGTCACCTCTGACGAGGGTACGACGATGATGGCAGAGCAGTTTGGCCCCATCCCGTTCAAGAACGCAAAGGAATCCTCCAATGTGTTCTTCAACGATGCCAACGCGCAGCTTGCCGCGGGCAAATACGTTGTCACCTGGGCCTTTAACTACACGCCGAATGTCGACACGTGGCGCGCAGGCGTTGTCGCAGCTCTGACGCAGTATTCTGCGGGCGGAAGCTGGGATGATGTGGTAACCGCGTTTGTGCAGGGCTGGGCAACCCAGTATGCCGCACAATAAGCGTTTTTCCCACGATTTAACACAGCGAAGTTGAACTCTGCGGGGGCGAGTGGTAAGTGCTCGCCCCCCTTCTGCACATAGCACCAAGGGAGGTCGCCATGAAACGCAGAGCAAGAAAAAGCAATGCGGCGCTGAGCGGAAAGCTGATCCGCCGCCCGATTCAGCGAATGTTTCCAATCTTTCTGTTGCCGACGTTCATCGCATTCTGCATCGGCTTTATCTACCCCTTTGCCAAAGGAATCTATCTGTCCTTTTGCAAATTCACAACAACAAGCAACGCCAAATGGATCGGCATTGGTAACTATATCAAAGCCTTTCAAGACGCGAGCTTTATGCACGCGTTTCAATACACCGCGATGGTCGCGATCGTGTCGCTGATCGTCATCAACCTGCTCGCGTTTGCGGTCGCCTATGCACTCACGCGCGGGATCAAGGGTTCCAACACGTTTCGCACGGTGTTCTTTATGCCGAACCTCATTGGCGGTATTGTGCTCGGCTACATCTGGTCAATGATTTTCGACGGGATTCTCTCTCGCTACGGCACATCCATCGTGCTGAGCTCTACATACGGCTACTGGGGATTGATTATCCTCATGGCCTGGCAGCAGATTGGCTATATGATGATCATCTATATCGCGGGGCTCCAATCGGTGCCCGGAGATTTGATCGAGGCCGCAAAGATCGACGGTGCAAACGGCTGGCATACGCTTTGGCACATCACGATTCCAACCATCATGCCATCGATTACGATCTGTACGTTCCTCACGCTAACCAACTCTTTTAAATTATTCGATCAAAACCTCGTGCTCAACGGCGGACAACCGTTTGTATTCATGGCAGACGGTACGGTGATTCGATCCACCGAGATGCTTGCGCTGAACATCTATAACACCTTCTACCTCAACGCCAACTCGCGCGGCGTCGGTCAGGCGAAAGCCGTCATGTTCTTTGTGCTCGTCGCAACGATCGCGCTGATTCAGTTCTCGGCAACGCGCAGCAAGGAGGTACAGCAATAATGAAGAAAGAAATCGCAAGAAGAAAATGGCTGACTGGCGTCTTCATCGTCGTCTGCGTGATCTATCTCATGCCGATCTTCACGGTGCTGATGAATTCCTTTAAGGCCAACGCCGCGATCAACACGGATACCTTCGCGTTTCCAAACGCGCAGTCGTATGTTGGAACCGATAACTACGTTAACGGCATCAACTTCGGCGAATACCCGTTTCTGAAATCGGCGGGCTATAGCTTGCTCATTACCATTACCTCTTCCGCGCTGATTCTCGTCTGTACCTCGATGGCGGCGTGGTATATTTCGCGCGTCAACAGCGTGTTTGCGCGAATCATCTACTACCTTTGCGTCTTTTCCATGGTGGTTCCGTTCCAGATGGTCATGTTTACGCTGGCAAAGACCGCCAACACGCTGCATTTGGATACCCCTTACACCATACCCGTCATCTATCTCGGCTTCGGTGCGGGGCTTGCGGTGTTTATGTTCGCGGGCTTTGTCAAGGGAATCCCGCTAGAGATTGAGGAAGCCGCGGCAATCGACGGCTGCGGGCCACTCCGCACGTTTTTCCTCGTGGTGTTTCCCATGCTCAAGCCGGTTTTAATCTCGGTCGGCGTGCTTGAGATCATGTGGATCTGGAACGACTACCTGCTGCCTTATCTGGTGCTGGATCGCACAAAGTACAAGACCATTCCGATCCATATTCAGTATCTACAGGGAAGCTATGGTCACGTGGATCTGGGCGCTGTCATGGCGCTGATCGTCATCAGCATCGTTCCCATTGTCGTGTTCTATCTCACCGCGCAGAAATACATCATCAAGGGCGTGGTCGAGGGCGCGGTCAAAGGTTAACTTTGTTTTGTATTGTATTTTGGGGAGCGAATCCCTCTCCCTTCTTTAATATTGCGCTTTTTTGATTGCGAAACCGGCAAAACGCGATATAATGAAACGAAAATGATGAGAATCGGTGAATGTTATGAAACGTTCTTCAGGCATTTTGATGCATATTTCATCGCTCCCGTCTCCTTACGGCATCGGCACGTTCGGGCGGGCTGCGTATGATTTTGTCGATCAGCTCGTGCGCGCGGGCCAGCATTATTGGCAGGTGCTTCCGCTCGGGCCGACCAGCTATGGCGATTCGCCCTATCAATCGTTTTCCGCGTTTGCGGGAAACCCGTACTTCATCGATCTCGATACGCTTGCCGACGAAGGCCTGCTCGACCGCGCTTGGATCGCATCCATCCGCTGGGGCGATGGCGAACGGCAGGTGGATTACGGCACGATTTTTGAGCAGAGATTCCCGGTGCTTCGCGCGGCTTTTTCGCGCGCGAAAGGTGACTGGGGTCGCATGCAGGCGCTCGACCGCTTTGCCGCCGAGAACGCGGACTGGCTCAATGATTATGCCCTGTTCATGGCGCTCAAGGACGAAAACGGCGGCGTCGCCTGGGAAAACTGGCCTTACGAAGTACGCATGCGACAAGATTGGGCGCTCTCTGCCGCGCGGGAGCGGCTAGGCGATAGCATGCGCTTCTATCAATTCGTTCAGTATCTATTTTACGAGCAGTGGACCCGTCTTCGCGCATATGCGAACGAGCGCGAGGTCAAGATCGTCGGCGATCTGCCAATCTATGTTCCGCTCGACTCGGCGGATGTGTGGAGCGCGCCGCAGGAGTTTCAGTTGGACGAGCAGCGAAGGCCCCGCTGTGTCGCGGGTGTTCCACCGGACTATTTTTCGGCGGATGGCCAACTTTGGGGCAACCCGATCTATGATTGGGACTATATGAAACAGACCGGTTACGCCTGGTGGATGCGCCGCATGCGCTCCGCCTGCACGCTGTTCGATTGCGTTCGCATCGATCATTTTCGCGGGTTATCCTCCTATTGGAGCGTGGACGCCAGCGCCACGACCGCGCGCGACGGCGAGTGGGTCAAAGGGCCGGGATCGGACTTTGTCGATCTACTAAAAGAATCGTTTCCTGCGTTTGAAATCATCGCGGAGGATCTTGGGTTTTTAACCGACGAAGTACGGCAGTTGCTCAACAACAGCGGATTCCCCGGCATGAAAGTGCTCCAGTTTGCGTTTGACGCGCGGGAACCTAGCAACTATCTGCCGCATACCTATTCCCGCCATTGCGTCTGCTATGCGGGCACGCACGATAACACAACCGTCGCCTCCTGGTTTAACGAGGCAAACCCGGCGGATGCCGCGTTTTCCGTTCGCTATCTGGGGTTAAACGAGCAGGAGGGCTATGTGTTTGGCATGTTGCGC
Source organism: Eubacteriales bacterium (assembly GCA_028703645.1). Classification (GTDB taxonomy): domain Bacteria; phylum Bacillota; class Clostridia; order Christensenellales; family CAG-138; genus UBA7703. Next base: position 1,827 of record JAQVML010000038.1, on the reverse strand, counting down.
GGCGGCATGGGGTCGGTTGCCGATCTGTTTGTAGCGCAGGTGCAGGATTATCTCTGTCTTGGCAAAGAGGCGCGCATGAACACGCCCGGAACGCTCGGCGGCAACAACTGGAAATGGCGTCTGCTCCCCGGCGAAATCACCGACGAGTTAATTGAGAAAATCGCCACTATGACAAAGATGTACGGCAGATAAAGCTTCCATGCATAACAAAAACGGAACCGTCAAGCAGGCGGTTCCGTTTTTGTTTGATATCGCGTTACGCTTTCTTCTTGATCGGAATCCAGACTTCGCTGTAATAATCCTTCGCGGTGGTATCGCCATCAGAATACATTTCGATTTCGACGTACTGCGCAACCTCATAGGTGCCGTTGGTCGGCAACCACTCAGAGTAGATCTGTTTCGTTACGGCTTGAATCGCGCCCGGCATGGGACCCACACAGGCAAAGCGCGCCCATGTATGCGCCGGAATATCGTGGGTGAGCATGCCTTCCGGCACTTTCATGCCGGGTCTTAGCACTTCGCCGATCATATACGGAAAATATCCGTCTGCGTCCGCATCAAAGCAGATGCCGAACATGGGGCACACTTTCTCATGTAACCCTTTTTTGAAAAAATCATCCCAGTACTTCGGAATCTCCTGCTGGCTGCTGTCCATTTGAAACTTTTCTTCCACACCGACCACGGTAAACGCATCCATTGCCTCAATCTTGTAATCCATTCTTGTTGCACCCTCCATCTGAATCGATATTGCAAGGGGATTCTGGCAACGAAGCATGGTGCACATACGCCGCGCGCTGGATGGCGTGACCCCGTGAAAACGGGTGAACGCCTTTGTGAAGCTCTCCGGCGTGTCATAGCCGTATTTCAGCGCCAGATCGATCACCTTTGCATCGTCGGAAATCAATTCCTGCGCCGCTAACGTGAGCCTGCGCGCGCGGATATACTCGCTCACGCTCATACCTGTGAGCGAAGCAAACGTCCGCTCCAGATAGAAGCGCGAGAGGCCAACCTGTCGCGCCGCCTTCTCGCTATCCGTCTCATCCATCAAGTGCTGTTCGATGTGTTTGAGTGCGAGGTTGAGGCTCTCGACCAGTTCCATGTGCTTCTCCTTTGCTCGTCTTGCCGTCTGTTTCCCTTACGCAAAGATTGTATCAAGCGAAATTGCGCGCTTCCTGTCTTTTCTTGTCACGATTTGTCCGTTCACGCCTGCGAACGCGAACTGCTAGCTCGCAGGTTCGAAAACGAACTCTTGATTGCCCTCTTCCAGCAACTTCGCGGCCTGTGTTGCATCATTTAGCCACGCCTCGCGTTGTTCCGGCGGCAAAATCAGCGGCATTCGATCGTGAATAAACGAAATTCCCTCCGAGGCAGGCGCCGTGAGGATGACGAACACCGGCGTATCCGATCCCGATTCGGAGCGATAAAGTCCCGCAAATGTGAAGAGACCTTCTTCTGCCGGACGCAGTTTATATTTGATCTTTTGCTTGTCCCGCGTTTCCCATTCAAAATACGCGCTCGCGGGAATCAGGCATCGTCCGGCCTGCGGCAAGCCCGCCTGCGTCATCATCGGCGCGCGGAACATCGTTTTCTCCAGCGCGGTTTCGCTCCGCGCGTTGATCACTTTCCCCTTGCCGTCAAAGCGCGCAAACCCCCAGCGCATCGCGCGCGTACCGGTCGCATCCAGCGCAGCAACCTGATCCGTCGGGAAGACTTCTCCGTTTTTCAGCATCAGTAAGCCCGCGTCCCGCTCGCTCGTGAGGTAGAGCATGGCGAGCATCTCCCGATACTGCGCGTCGTCAAAGTCCGTATAAAACCTTCCGCACATCG
>JAQVML010000037.1 GCA_028703645.1 Eubacteriales bacterium | reverse complement strand
AGTTCCGGAAACCGTAAATCGTAACAAATCATAATCCCGCACATGACGCCGTCCAGCGGAAATGTGACGATTTGATCGCCCGCCTGATATGCCACCCCTTCGCCGGAAGGCGAAAAGGGATGCGTCTTGTCGTATTCCGCGATGCAGTCCCCCGCGCGGTTAAAAACAAAGGCGGTGTTATAGAGCGCCTCCGCCTTGCGGCAAAGAACGCTGCCCGCAACGATATTGATCCCGTATTCTTTAGCGAGCCCGCCGCAGAGCGCCTTGGTGCGCGCGCCGTCCTCGTCCGCGAGGCCCGGATCGATCTTGCCCGGCGCAAACCCCGTGTTCCAGAGTTCAGGAAGCAGGATCACATCCGGCTTTTCCGTGTCGGCAGATGCGGCAGCGGCAATGAGCAACTTCACTCGTGAAAAATTGAACTCCGGCTGAGCCGCGCGGACATTCATCTGAATACAGCAAATCTTCACGCGCTAGCCCTCCTCTCCTTCGAATGCTTTTTCTCGCTTCATCGTGCGCCGTCGCGCAATCACCGGTTTCCGATGGTATGTGCAAAAACACCCGTCGCAAGATATCATCTTGAGACGGGTGATCGGAATCGATCGTATCCCGCGGTACCACTCAAATTGCGCAATGTCTGCGCCACTTAGCAGGCTCCAACAAGCCCTCGGCCTTGACGCGGCGTCTACGGAAAACCCTATTTGGAGGCAGATGATGCGCTCGTTTCAAATTTTCAGCTCGGAAGGGATGGGATTATGAATTCGCACACCGCCGGGTTTCCACCCTCTCCGGCTCTCTACGCGCGGCCAATTCGTCCGTCTTCGTCACAGCTATTATATATGATTTTCCTGCATAATATCAGCATTCCACCCGTTTGTCAATGAATTTTTATGCCGAATCCAATCAGAAAACGCATTCGCTTCGCGCCCTGTTTCCCGCGCAATCTCTCGCCTGCTTATCCCGCTTTGCGTGGATGCAGCCGTGTCTTTTCCGCCTTGCTCTCGCTCCGCGCCGCATACTCTCTACCAAGCGATAGCGCGCGCATGTTCGCCTCGATCAGATGTTTTTTATGCACGGGCACGACCTGGGAGAGCACCTGCGCGCGTTGCGCCTGCGTCAGCGGCAGGCAGTCCTCCAGAAACGCACCGAGCAAAATCATGTTCGCAAACCCGTCCAGACCGGCATCCGATGCGATGCGTGTCGCGGCAATCGCGCGGTAACACACGTCTTCCCGTGCGGGCGTGTCCTGAATCAAAGACGCATCATAGAGTATTTCGCCGCCGGCGCATACGCTCGGTTGATACGCGAGAAACGAAGGCAGATTCATCGCGATCAGCACATCAGGCTCGTGTACGATGGGCGAGCCGATCGCATCATCGCTCAAAATCACCGAGCAATTTGCAGTTCCGCCGCGCATCTCCGGCCCGTAGGAAGGGAGCCACGTGATCTGCTTGCCCAGCAGCGCACCGGCATGCGCGATCCATTTTCCGAAAAATAGAATGCCTTGACCGCCAAATCCCGCGATCAAAATGCGCTGTGTGTTCGCTTGTTTTGTCTGCATCAGTCCGCCTCCTTTGCGCTTCTGTCCTTATATACGCCCAGCGGATAGTAGGGAATCATCGTGCTGTCCATCCACCCGAGCGCGTCGCCAGGCGTCATGCCCCAGTTGGTCGGGCAGGAGGAGAGCACCTCGACCAGCGAGAATCCCCGGCCTTCCACCTGATTGCGAAACGCCTTTTCAATCGCTTTTTTCGCCGAGAGCACGTTTTTCACCGAGTTTGCCGCAACGCGCGCGATGTATTCCGGCCCGTCCAGCTGCGCAAGCATTTCGCAGACCTTCACGGGAAACCCGCAGAGCAGTTCGTCGCGCCCGGCTGGTGAGGTTTGCGTGACCTGCCCCGGCAGCGACGTCGGCGCCATTTGCCCACCGGTCATTCCATAGATCGCGTTGTTCACGAAGATCACAGTGATGTTCTCGTTTCGTGCCGCGGCATGCACCGCCTCCGCCATGCCGATGCTCGCAAGATCGCCGTCGCCTTGATAAGCAAACACAATGCTCTCCGGATTTGCCCGCTTAAGTCCCGTGGCGACCGCGGGCGCGCGCCCGTGCGCGGCGACGGTCATATCCAAATTGAAATAATTATAAGCCAGTACCGAGCAACCAACTGGCGCGATGCCGATGGTGCGGCCCTCGATCCCCAGCGCGTCGATCGCCTCCGCCACAAGGCGGTGGATGATGCCGTGCGTGCAGCCAGGGCAATAATGCGTGGGCGCTGTCGTGAGCGCATGCGGTCGTGTTGCAACGATCATATCGCTTCTCCTCTTGCCACGCGTTCAATCGCGAGCAGCACCTGCTCCGGCGTGGGGATCATGCCGCCGACGCGGGAAACAAGCGAAACGGGTCTCCTGCAGCGAATCGCAAGCTCGATATCCTGTATCATCTGCCCCATGGACAGCTCGACCGATAAAAACTGGCGAACGTGCTCCGCGGCGTTTGCCAGCGCTTCCGCCGGAAACGGCCAGAGCGTAATCGGGCGAATCAACCCGGCGCGGATGCCGCTTGCGCGCGCCGCCGCAACCGCGTTTTTTGAAACCCGCGCCGCAATGCCATACGCAACCAGACAGATCTCCGCGTCCTCCATGCCATATGTCTCAACCATCGTCTCCGCGCGCTGTACGCGCGCATAGCGCGCAAAACGGGAAAGATTCTTTTGCTCCAACTCGTCCGGAGCAAGATAGAGCGAGGTGATCACGTGCTTTTCCCGCTCGCAGCGGGTGCCCGTTAGCGCCCATGGTTTCTCAAAGGCGGTTGGCTCCGCGCTCTCCAGCGTAACCTGCTCCATCATCTGCCCGATCGTGCCGTCGGTTAAAATCATCGCGGTCATGTTGTATCGATCCGCGAGGTCGAAGCCGCGCAGGGTCAGGCTGGCCATCTCCTGCACACTGGCGGGCGCAAGCACGATATTGCGAAAGTCGCCGTGTCCGCCGCCGCGCGTCGCCTGAAAATAGTCCGCCTGCGCGGGCTGAATGCCGCCAAGACCCGGGCCCGCGCGCTGCACATTCACCACAAACGCCGGCAAATCGCTCCCCGCCAGATAGGATAACCCCTCGCTTTTGAGCGAGATGCCGGGACTGGAAGAGCTGGTCATCGCACGCTTTCCCGCGCAGCTTGCGCCGTAAACCATGTGAATCGCCGCAATCTCGCTCTCCGCCTGCAAAAACACGCCGCCGACTTCCGGCATGCGCTTTGCCAAATATGCGCCAATCTCCGTCTGCGGCGTGATCGGGTAGCCGAAATAATGTCTGCATCCCGCCTGAATCGCCGCCTCCGCGAGCGCCTCGTTTCCCTTCATGAGTACCGTTTTTGCCATCTTTTTCTCCCTATCGCGAAATCGTAATCACGCAGTCCGGGCACATGGTCGCGCAAAAACCGCAACCGGTGCAGCGGGATTCGTCCATCATCCGCGCGGGCGTGTGGCCCTTGTGGTTGATCGTGCCGGAATCCAGGCAGAGAATCTTTTTCGGGCAAGCCTCTACGCAAAGCCCGCAGCCCTTGCATCCTTCTGCCAGAATGGTCCATTTTGCCATAATGCTGTTTCTCCTGTTTTGCTCGTCGATCGGTTGTCTCAACTCGCGGTATCATACAATGCAAGTTTCAACGAAACCTCAATTGGTTAGTACTACTAACTATATGGTGCAATAATTCCTGATTCTTCCGTGCAGCGGGTACCCCGCTTGGCACTATTTGGTTAGTAGTCCTAACCATTATAGCGATTCGTTCCGTTTTTCGCAACCGTATCAAAAAGCTGCCCTGAAAGCAACTACTTTTCAGGACAGCCATTTGAGTTAGAACCGGGTTACACGGACGGATGGTATCCGCCCGCGCCTGACTCGCCTGTGGGATTGTCCAAATTCGGTCTATTCACGAATGATTACGTCATTCCCGTTTCAATCAATAATTCTCAATCGCAACGCGCTCGACGCGATCCGAGATATCTTTGCCTAAGAAAAGATTGGCGGTCGCGGCGAAATCCTCCGCGCTGTCGCTGGCGTAATAGAGACGAACTCCCGCGCGATCGGGATCGTTGAGCTGATTTCGCTTAGCTAAGAGTGCCGCCGCGGCGCGCGCCGCCTCCTCGCCCGTGTCGATGAGCGTCACGCTATTGCCCATGTAGTCCGATATCACATCCATCAAGAGCGGATAGTGCGTGCAGCCGAGCACCAGCGTATCCACGCCCGCCGCTTTGACGGAAGAAAGATACTCCTCCACCACGCGCTCGGTGACCGCGTCTCCGCGCCGCACCCTGCCATCCTCTACGAGCGGCACGAGCAGCGGGCAAGCTTTCGCGGTGAGCTGTGCCTTCGACAGAAGCGCGGAAATGGCCGTTTCATATGCGCCGCTACGGATGGTCGCCTTGGTGCCGATCACGCCGATATTGCCCGTTTTTGTGGCGCTGGCGGCGGCTTGAGCTGCGGGTTGCACCACGCCGAGAATCGGCAAGTCGTTTTCGCCCTTGAGCACATCCATCGCGGTGGTGGATACCGTGCCGCAGGCGATTACGATCGCCTTTAGGTCGAAACTGCGCAAAAACGCGACATCCTGCCGCGCATAGCGCACGATGGTCTCCGCCGAACGCCCGCCATACGGCACGCGCCCGGTATCGCCAAAATAAACGATATCCTCGCCCGGCAACAGGCGAATCATCTGCCTGACTGCGGTGAGTCCGCCCATGCCGGAATCGAACACGCCGATGGGTCTATTGTCCATGTCTTCACCTCAAACGTAAAAAACGGACAAGCGCGGCCTGCCCGTTCAAACTTGCGTCGGTAATTCGCAGAAGTATTGTATCACATTTTGCCGCGTTCGGACAATGCGTTACGTTTTATACGCGCTTGCTGCCAGACACAAAAATCCCGAAAAACTCGTTTCGAATCACGACATCGCTCAGTTGCGTTTTCTTAAGCAGCAACTCCAGCTCCGGCTTCGTATATGCCGCATGCAGTGAGGTCCAAAACCCCGGCCTGATCTCTTTTGGCTTCGTCGAGGCGCAGATCATTCGCGCCAGAAGCGGGTTGACATCCCGCCGCATATCGGCAACGCAAAATTTTCCACCGGGTTTGAGCACCCGCACAATCTGATCGAATACGCGCGCCGGGTCTTCCCACTCGTGTAGCGATCCGTTTGAAAACACCGCATCAAACGATGCTTCCGCAAACGGCATCTCAAGCGCGTTTCCTGCAACATATTTCGCACGCGAGGAAAACCCATATTCTGCCGCGTTCTTCGTTGCCATCGCAATCATCTCCGGGCTGATCTCCAGTGCGGTCAGCTTGCCTTGCGGGCAGGCTTTCAGCCACTCCAGCCCGACATAGCCCGGGCCGGGGCCGATTTCCAGCACGCTACCCTCGCAAACGCCAGCTGCGATGATCGACTCCACATTGTTCCAGCCTTTATCCCGCATGCCTTGCGCAAAGCGGTTAAATACCTCCACGTTGAGCGCATCTTGAATGCCTTCGTTCGTCTCCGGCACTCTTGGTTTTATCATGATTCTTGTTCCCCCTTCATCTGCTTTAGCGAATACGCAACCCACTCTAGCTCTGCGCGAAAATGGTACTCATGGTGGGCAAATATGATGTTCACCATCGGCTTTGCTTCCTCAGGTATAAACGCAAGTGTTTGTCGCTTGTGCTGTTCAATCGTTTTTAAGCTCTGCTGAAGAAACGCATACTGCTCCTGCAACGATTGTAAAATCTCTTCCGCCTCTAAATGCTCCGAAAAATAGAAAAGCGCATCGCTGGGAAACACCGGCCGATATCGCGTGGACAATTGCTCGCGCAGCGCATCTATAAACGCCACTTTGCCAGATTGCGTGATTGCATAGATCGTCTTTTCCGGCCTTGCACCCGCTTTCTCGCTGGAACCCGCAATCAACCCCTGCGCCGACATTTTTTCCAGATGATAATAAATCGTCGGAAGTTTGATCTGCGTAAAATCCTCCAATTCCTCGGAGATCGTCTTCTTGAGTTGATAGCCGTGCTGCGGGCCGTAGCGTTGCAGCAAGCCAAGTACATACAGCGGTATCATACGTTTTGCTCCTTCTTTTAGTCAGCACTGACTATTATACTCAGTGCTGAGTATCTGTCAAGAAAAAAACCGCCATCTCTGGCGGAGTACTTGGTTTTAAATCGTTACTCGGCGATTATTCTGTCGCTTTTACGAGAAAAAGGTTGGGTTATGCCCGTAGCAGTGGCAGCATGCCCGTGAGGCGGTTGACCTTCTTCTTGTCGCCAAAGAGCGCAATCCCGTAATAATGATGGTCTCGCTCCTGCGTTTCGGCGGTCTTTTGCGCAAAGTCCGCATAGACGTTGATCTTCTGCGCAACGTCGGAGAAATCCACCGCCGTAAGGCCGGAAAACTCCGGCTCAAACAGACGAAGACGCAACTCTTTCAGCAGCGATTCGTCGCCCTTGAGCATCGAGATCGGATAGGTGCTGATGCCCGCGTGTAGATACCCCGTCGCGTCGGTCACGTCGCTGCCGATCATCTCCGGGTGGAGTTTACCAATGCTGATGCCGAGCATTGCGGCGGTGTTTGCGATAAGTCCCAGCGGCAGCGCGCTGTCGATTACCATCACGCATTTTTGTTCCGTTGTGTTCATGTCTCGTTTGATTCTCCCTTATCCTCATCGCGCTTTTCTACGAACACATGGCGGTATAGCCCCGGTGTCAGCCCGATAAAGCGCTTGAATGCGTTGGTGAAATGGCTTTGATCCGAAAATCCGGCGCTCAGCGCAACCTCCGCCGGAGAAACGCCCTGACGTAATAGCGTCTTTGCGTGATCGATGCGGATCGTCTCCAGATAGCGATACGGCGTGATGCCCGTCTCTCTTGTAAACGCGCGCAAAAGGTGATATTTGCTCAGTCCCGCGATATCGCTTAAGGCATCCAGCGATATTTGTTCGCTTGCGTGCGCGGTCAAATAATCGCAGACCGCGCGCACCTCAGCGCGAAGCTCCGTCACTTCCTCCAACTCGCCCGCCGCCGCGTAGTCTCTCAGAATCTGCTCCAGCAGGAAGAAGAAGCGCTCTTCCTTCTGCACGCCGCCTTCCGCGCGCAGAATCATGGCATGCAACTCCCGCAAATCCCCAATCAAGTCGCTATGAAATACCACGGCCTGTGTAAAGGCGGGCTGCGCCTGCGAGCCGAATATCTCCCGCGCGGCTTTTGCCATCACGTCCGGGTCGATATTGATGCAGCGGTAGTCGAGCGGCTGGTTGTGATAGGCCTCGCACGCGTGATTTTCGCCGGGGTTAAACAGCAGCAGATCGCCCGGTGCCGTGAGTAGACACTGCCCGCGCACCGTGAGGGTTCGCCTGCCGCGCTCGATAAAACCGATCACGTAATGCTCGTGAAAATGGTTTGGAAACGCCTGCATCACGCCCTGAAACTGATAGGCTTCCACCATTAATTCCGAATCGTATCGCGCGGTTCTCAGTTCGCTTTTCTTTTCTTTCGGCGTTCCCATTGGCAAAGGATACCTCGTTTGCGTGATTGTTTCTTGCAAGATATTGCGCTGTTTCGGTTATTATACCTTACACACGCAAAAACGCCGCCGAAAAAGGCGACGCTTCTTGCGGAAACATAATATTACCCGATCTGCGGGAAGAGTTCCTTCACCGTGGGGTAAATCTTCACGAATTTCTGATACTGCGTCTCGTAGCGCGCCGCAATTTCGGGATCGGGCTTGACGGTTGCGTTCACATGCACCATCTTTTCCGCAATCTCCTCGACCGAGCCGTATTCGCCGCAGGCAACCGCCGCCAGCATCGCGCCGCCGAGGCCTGGACCTTCTTCCGAGCTAATCGTGTCGATCTCCAGATTGAGGATGTTTGCAAACATCTTCTTCCAGAGCTTACTCTTGGCTCCGCCGCCGCAGATCTTGCTGCGGTCAATCTTTATACCGAGGGATTTCGCCACCTCGACCGAATCGCGAATCGCAAACGCCACGCCTTCCAGCACCGCCTGCGTCATGTCCGCGCGGCTGGTGTCCATCGTCATGCCGATGAAGGTTCCGCGCGCGGCGGGGTCGTTGTGCGGCGAACGCTCGCCCATCAGATACGGCAGGAAGAACACGTGGTTGGTGCCAAGCTTGTCGTCTGTAATCGGCGCTTCCAGTCCCTTATAATCCTTGCTCTCGAGGATGTCTTCCATCCACCACTTGCTGCAAGAGCCCGCGGAGAGCATGCAGCCCATCAGATGATAGTTGCCGTCCGAGTGCGCAAAGGAGTGCAGCGCGTTGTGGCTATCCACGGAAAACGCGCAGTTGCTAATGAATACTGTGCCGGAGGTGCCGATGGAGATGTTGCATCTGCCCTCGCCGACAGTGCCGGTGCCGACCGCTGCCGCGGCGTTGTCACCCGCGCCCGCGCAGACGAGCACCTTCTCCGGCAGACCGAGCGCTTTCGCGGATTCGGACGTGAGCGTACCAACCGCGTCAAAGCTCTCATATAGCTTCGGCATCTGCGCTTGCGTAATGCCGCAGATGTCGAGCATCGGCTGAGACCATCTGCGATTCTTCACATCCAGCAGCAGCATGCCGGACGCATCGGAATAATCCGTGCTGTGTACGCCCGTCAGTAGATAGGTGATGTAGTCCTTCGGCAGCATGATCTTGGCGATCTTTTTGAAATTCT
>JAQVML010000036.1 GCA_028703645.1 Eubacteriales bacterium | reverse complement strand
TCTCGACACGGCTGCTGACACGGATCAGGCCCTTTCTCCGGCGAATCTTGATGCCGTGATACAGCGCGTTTTCCACCAGCGGTTGCAACGTCAGCTTCGGCAAAATATAGATATTCAGCTCCTCTGGAATATCGATATCGTATTCCATCAAATCGCGATAGCGCATATGCTGAATCTCAAGATAACTGCGAATGTGTTGCTGCTCTTCCTGAATCGTAATGACGTTTTGTCCGCGGCTGAGCGAAAAGCGGAAAAAGTTTGAGAGACTGCTCACCATGGCGACCGACTCGTTGATTTCGCCCGACTCGATCAGCCAAATGATGGTATCCAGCGTGTTATACAGAAAATGCGGGTTGATCTGCGCCTGCAACAGCGCAAGCTCGGTGCGTCTGCGCTGCTTCTCCTGCTCCGTATTGCGCTCTATCAGGCGCTTCAGATGCCCGACCATGCTCTCGATGCCGTCCGAAAGCAGCTGTACCTCTTCCACATCCGCCTGAATCGGCTCACAAACCAGCAGGCCTCCGCGCCCGATGGCAACCAGACGCTCGCAAAGCATGTCGATTGGGTCCACGATGCGGCGGCTGAGCTTTCGGGAGTAACTCAGCAGGAAGAACAGCAGACCCAGCGCGAGTACGACAACAGTGCCCATCAACACCACCATATTGGTAATCATGGTGGATTGCAGGGCGTCCAGATGCACCGCCTCATAATAGAGATAGGTGTACATATACTCCTGGATCAGGTCTGCCATGACATAGATATTGTCATTGAGCTGGCTCATGCGGGAATCGTAGCCCTCCGTGGCGGCGATCTCCTGCATTTTATCCTCTAGATTGTGGCAAAGGTTCAACACGCTGTTGATGGCGCGAAGGCTATCCTTCTCCGCAGTGGTTTCGATGAGTTTTAGCGCGATCGCCTCGGCAGACTTGACTTCCTCGGTCGGCATGCCTTCCGAATACTGACTGTCGATGACGAAATAATACATCTTGGTCTTGATGTTGTCGGTAAACTCGCGGTTAAAGTCCGACGCGGTGGTCACGTTGTTTAAGATGGAATTGTATTGAAGGCCGTATCCAAGGCCGATCCCGACGACGAGTATGATGATCAGCATCAGCGGAATCGTGACGATGAGGATCATCTTCCATATTTTTTTCTGCATGGTCGTCTTCGCGGTTTTCGACGACCAGCTTTCGACTTCAATCACCGTTTGTCCCCTCTGCGGTACTCACTGGGCGTGCATCCCGATACTTTTTTAAACACGAAACTAAAATAGTGCGAATCACGAAATCCGACCGCAAACGCGATTTCGCTTGAGCGCATCTCCGTTTGCCGCAGCATCCGCTTGGCTTCGCTGATGCGCTTTTCGGTTAAGTATTCGATGAATGTCTGGCCGATTTCCTGGCTGAACATCGCGGAAAAATAGTTTGGGCTGATGTTCACTTTTTGCGCGACGCGATCGAGCGAAATCGTCTCGTCCGCATAATGCTCGTCGATAAACGCAATCGCTTTGCCGAGCAAATCCCGCTGCTGTTTTCTGCTCTCGCGGTCGCGCAGGTGAATGGCGTGCAGCATGATTTGCCGCATATAGCCGCGCGCTTCTTCCGGCGTAGAGATGTTGTCCTTCGGTCGCAGCTCCGGCGGCCAGTAGCTCTCCGCGTGGCAGCCGATGGAGTCCAGATATGCCGCAGCGGCAAAATAGACCGTCATGGTCAAATAGCGGCAAAACATGGTGACCAGGGAGCGCTCATCCCGCGTGCTGCGCAGCAGTTGATCGACAAACGAGTCGATTTCGCCTTCCGCCCCGCTGCTAAAGAAGCGGTGGATGCGTTCCTGATCGACCTCCGGCTTGCCGACTTCCTCCGTGGCGGCGCGAGCGGTGCGAATGCTCTGAATGCTCTCCTCCGAGAGCAGATGCTCCTCCGGGCAGAGATAGCGATAAGAGAGGATGCGGCTCGCCTCCGAAAAACACGAGGGCAGCGCGCTAAGCCGCGACACCGGCGTGCCGCAGGCGATATACCAGCTCACTTCGCGCCCCGCCTGCGCGCAGAGTTCCTGAATGCCAAACACACAGTCCGCAGTACGCGAATCGATCTCTTCGGTGTCGCCTTTGATCAAAACGGCATGCGTCGTAATATTCCATCGAAACAGTATCAACTCCGACCGCGCGATGAAGTAGCGCGTCACGCGCTCCTGCAGCGCCGCGAGCGCATCGGTATACCCTTCCGGCGTGCTTCCGTTATACTCCGCGCTGTTGAGCGAAAAGAGCAGTATGTTGTAGCAAGGCGCGTTGAGGTCGATCTCCATCGCCTTTGCAGTCTCGGAAATCTCCGATACGCTCAAGCCGCCGGTGACGATCTGTTCAAAAAACCGCCTGCGCGAAAACGCCTCATATTCCTGCGCCTCGCGCTGGAACATGGAGAGATACTCCCGCTGCTCCTGCTCAAGTTCCATCTTTTTTTGCAGTGAAACGAGCAGCCCCACCATCTTTTCCTTGATGATGGGTTTTAAAAGATACTGCTCAACGCCCATGCGAATGGCCTGCTGTGCATATGTAAAATCGTCATATCCGCTGATGATCACGATCTTTGTGTGCGGCAGTTCCTTGCGAACCAGCTCGCTCAACGCAAGCCCGTCCATAAATGGCATTTTGATATCGGTGATCAATAGATCCGGCTGAATTTGGCGAATCAAAGGAAGCGCGAGTTCTCCGTCCGGCGCGTCGCCGGCATAGGAGAAACCGTACTGCTCCCATTGGATATTCTTGCGAATTCCTTCGCGTACCACGATTTCATCTTCGACAAGAAAGACCTTGAACATCTGATCTTCCCTTCTGATTAACGATTTGTTTGTGCTGCTTTTCGGATGTGTAATCTGCCCCATTTATTATCGACTATATTTCGCGCTTCGCCAATAGGTAAATCTTTGATAATAGTCGGATATTTTCGGATAATCCAATTGCTTAGGCGATTTCTTTCCGATTTGCCTCCAAAATGCTCAGTTTCAGTGTTTTGAATCAAAAAACCGGCCTTCGAATCTGCGAAAGCCGGGTTTTGTTTTCACGATGTTTCACGCAAGAAGCGGCTCTCGCCCCTCTTTGCCGTTTTGTGCCGCTGTTTGGGGCGGGCGGGCCTGTAACCGCCCGCCCCTCCGGCGGAAAGAGGAGGAAGAAATATGAAAAAAAGCCGATCCTTTGAAATAAGCTGCAATATTTGCCGAACAAGGTTTTCAAGTTGCCGGCGCTGTCCTGCTTTGTCTTACTGCTTCATCTTCCAAGCGAGGTCTGCCAGAAACAGATTCTGCTTGAAGGATTCCACCGTCGTGTCCTTGGTGATGTGCACAAACTCAATCTGCATCATCTCCGCCCAGTCGGCCAGCATCTGCGCCGTCGCTGCATAGCTCATTACGGTATGATGCGCGCCGCCCGCCAGCAGCCAGAGCTTGAGTCCCGTGGTCAGATCCGGCAGAGCGCGCCACATGACGCGGGCAACCGGCAGATTCGGCATCTTCATGATGGGCTTAATCGCCTCGATATCCTGCACGATCAGGCGGAGTCTGCCGCCCATATCGATCAGAGACGCCACAACGGCGGGGCCTGCCGCGCCTTCAAACACGAGGCGGGCCGGCGGCTCACGATCGCCAATACCAAGCGGATGCACTTCGATGCGCGGCTTGCCCGCGGCAATCGACGGGCAGACTTCCAGCATATGCGCTCCGAGAGAATACGCGCCGTCCTTGGCAAGATGGTAGGTGTAATCTTCCATAAACGCGGTGCCGCCGGGCATGCCTTCGGTCATCGCCTTGACGATACGCGTCATAGCGGAGACCTTCCAGTCGCCTTCGCCGCCATAACCGTAGCCTTTTGCCATCAGGTGCTGGCTCGCAAGTCCCGGTAGCTGTCGCATGCCCACGAGATCCTGGAATGAATTGGAAAACGCCATTGCGCCAACGCGCTGAAAGAGCTTTTCCATCGCGATTTCTTCACGCGCCTGGTAGCGAATCGAGTCCATCTGATCCGTCGCAAGATCGTAACTAGATAGGTATTCTTTCACAAGCGCGTCTACTTCCGCCTCGGTGACGGCGTTCATCTCGTCTACGAGTTCACCAACGGGCCATGTGTTGACCTGCCAACCGAGCTTGATCTGCGCTTCGACCTTGTCGCCCTCGGTCACGGCCACCTCGCGCATGTTATCGCCAAAGCGGACAAGGCGCAGATGCTTGCTCTCGTGGTAACCAATCGCGCTGCGCATCCATGCGCCGAGCTCGTTCAGCACGGGCGCATCCTGCCAGAATCCTGCAACAACCTTGCGCGGCAGACGCATTCTCGTGGCGATGAATCCATGCTCGCGGTCTCCGTGCGCCGCCTGATTGAGGTTCATGAAATCCATGTCGATTTCCTGATCCGGAATCTCGCGGTTATACTGCGTCGCAAAATGGCAATACGGCTTTTGCAGCAGGGCAAATCCGTTGATCCACATCTTGCTCGGGCTAAACGTATGCATCCATGTCACGATTCCGCAACAGGCGTCGCTATAATTTGCCTCTTTGATCAAGGTCTCGATTTCATCCTCGGTTTTCACCGTTCCTTTATAGAGGAAGCGGCAGGGAATTTGCTCCTGTGCGTCGATATAAGCCGCCATCTCTTTGCCGCGCGCGTCCACCGTCTGCAGCACTTGCGGTCCATAGAGGAACTGTGAACCGACAATAAACCAAATCTCCTTCGTCTTGAGGCCCATGTTTGATTCTCCTTATCAAAATTGTATGATGATGTTCGTTGATCTCGTCGAATTTTCTAGGATTTGTATTTGTTTTGTCCTGTTATAGCAAGCGTATCACCGTCAAATACCGCTGTCAATATTTCAACTCACATTTTTCCCGTGAAATATTCCTTTTTTTCTGTATAAATCTTTCAATTTGTATCATTTCGCGCATGCTTGTTCAAAAGTTGTATTGAATTTTGAGTCCGTCTGTTATATAATCCAATCGGTAAGTCTGATCAATGCGTCTTTGGAATCAAATTCTCTGCACTTATCGTAATAACTTCAACCGACTTATACCAGAATTGTATTGACGCAGTCATCGCGTCACGTTATGATTTTCATGTTACAATGAAATCTGCGAATCACGAGGAAATATGCCGAAATATCAGCTCATCGCTTCCGAATTACGAAACGAAATTAAAACCGGCAATCTCCCTGCGGGTCATATGCTGCCGACGGAGGAACAGCTCACGCAGCGTTTTTCCGCAAGCCGTCAAACCATCCGCCAGGCGCTGTCCGTTTTGGTTGATGAAGGGTTTATCGCAAAGCAGCGCGGCAGCGGTTCGCGCGTGTTAAAGCAGTTTTCCCAGCAGAGAAGCGGCAATATCGCCGTCATCGCCACCTATATCAGCGACTATATCTTTCCCGGCATCCTGCGCGAAGCGCAGAGCGTATTTGCCGCGAATCAATATTCCGCCATCCTTTCCGCAACGCGAAACAGCGTGTTTCACGAGCGGGCGATTTTGAGCGACCTGCTGCAAAAACCCGTCGACGGTATTTTGGTCGAGGGCACCAAGACGGCGCTCCCCAACCCAAACCTCGATTTGTATCAAAAGCTCATGGAGCGGAATATTCCGATCGTATTTTTCAACGGGTTTTATTCGGATCTGTCGGGCTCGGTCAGCGTCTATGCGGATAACTTCGGCGGCGGATATGCGCTGGTGCAGCATTTACTCCAAAAAGGTCGCTCATCCATCGCCGGTATCTTCAAAAGCGACGATATTCAGGGACACGAGCGATACGCGGGTTATATCACCGCGCTGCGCGACGCAGGAAAGATGATTGCGGACAACTCCGTCTTCTGGTATACGACCGAAAGCAGGGACGAGCTCTTCACCGAAGAACTCGCCAAGAAAATTGCGGAGTGTTCCGCCGTCGTCTGTTATAACGACGAGATCGCGTTTCGTCTGATTCCGCTGCTGCTCTCGTACGGGATACGCGTGCCGCAGGATGTCGCGATCGTGAGCTTTGACAACAGCGCGCTGAGCGAGCTCAGCCCCATCAAGATCACCTCGCTCTCCTATGGCGAGCAAAACATCGGTCAGGTCGCGGCGCAAACGTTGCTGGATCGCATCGCGGGCAAACCCGCGCAGTCGCAGACGCTTCGCTGGAAGTTGATGGAAAAGGACAGCAGCAGATAGGCTTCTGCCCTCTTCAAAACCGAGCACATTTTTTCCGATAAAATCAAATAAAAATCACATCAGGAATCGAGGCATGTTATGACGCAGGAAATCAACCTTGCCACCTCCGCAATTGCAGGCGGAGACACGTATCTCGGCATCGAGTTCGGCTCAACGCGCATCAAAGCCGTGCTGGTCGACAAAAACCACGAAGTGCTTGCCTCCGGCGGGCACAACTGGGAGAATCGTCTGGAAAACGGATTTTGGACGTATTCGATGGAGGATGTGTTCGCGGGCTTACAGGATGCATACGCAAAGCTCGCTGCAAATGTGCAAAAAACATACGGCGTGCCGCTGACACGCGTCGGCGCGATGGGTGTCTCCGCGATGATGCACGGCTATCTTGCGTTTGACAAAGAGGACAAGCTCCTTGCTCCCTTCCGCACCTGGCGCAATACCACGACGGGTCAGGCGGCGGAGGCGCTCTCCAAACGCTTCGGTTTCAACATTCCCCAGCGCTGGAGCATTTCGCATCTGTATCAGGCGATGCTCAACCAAGAATCGCATGTATCTTCCGTCTCTTTTCTCACCACGCTTGCGGGCTATATCCACTACCGGCTCACGGGTAAAAAAGTAATCGGCATCGGCGACGGCTCCGGCATGTTTCCGATTGACTCAAAAAGTCTTTGCTTCGACAAAGTGATGCTCGATTCCTTCCAGCATCTGGTCAAAGCGGGCGGCTATGGCTGGGACATCGCTTCCATTTTGCCAAAGCTTCTCTGCGCCGGTGAAGCCGCAGGCAGTCTCACGCCCGAAGGCGCGGCGCTTGTCGACCCCACGGGCACGCTGCAGAGCGGAATCCCCTTCTGCCCGCCGGAAGGCGACGCGGGCACAGGCATGGTCGCAACCAACGCCGTACGCCAGCGCACAGGCAACGTCAGCGCGGGCACGAGCGTATTTGCCATGCTGGTGTTGGAAAAGGCGCTCTCGCGCTATTATACCGAGGTGGACATGGTGACCACGCCCGCGGGCGACCCGGTCGCAATGGTACACTGCAACAACTGCACGAGCGATATCGACGCCTGGATTCGCCTCTTTGGCGAAGCGGCGTCGGCACTCGGCGCGGAATATGACGAGCGCACGCTCTATCGAACGATGTATCTAAAAGCACTGGACGGGGCCCCCGACTGCGGCGGTATCCTGACCTTTAACTATCTCTCCGGCGAACCGGTGACCAATCTTGACGAAGGCCGCCCGCTTCTCTTCCGCAAGCCGGACGCAAACTTCTCGCTTGCCAACGTCATGCGCGCGCACCTCACCTCTGCCTGCGCGTCTCTAAGGATCGGCATGGACATCCTCTCGGCGGAGCACGTAGAGTTGGACGCGATGACCGGCCACGGCGGATTTTTCAAGGTCGAAGGCATTGGGCAAACGATTATGTCCGCAGCGCTTGGCACGCCCGTCACCGTCATGGAGACGGCAGGCGAGGGCGGGCCTTGGGGCATGGCGGTACTCGCGGCGTATTTGAAGAACAAAGCGGATGACGAGCCCCTCTGCGATTATCTGACCGCACGCGTTTTTCAAAACGCAAAGAGCGTCACCGTTTCGGCAAGCGAAGCGGAGGCCGCCGGATTCGCCACCTTTATGGAAGGCTATAAGCGCAGCCTCGACGTAGAGCGCGCGGCTATTCAAGCGTATTAACGCGGATCAAGCGGGAGGATATTGGATCATGTTGGAAACACTCAAACAACAGGTATGGGAAGCAAATCTGCAATTACCAAAGCTTAAACTCGTCGCGTTCACATGGGGAAATGTCAGCGCAATCGACCGCGCAAGCGGCGTCATGGTCATCAAGCCCTCGGGCGTGACCTATGATGCAATGCAACCGGATCAGATGGTTTGCGTCGACCTCGCGAGCGGCAAAGTCGTCGAAGGCGACCTTCGTCCTTCTTCCGATACGGCGACGCACCTCGTGCTCTACCGCGCGTTTCCGTCTATCGGCGGCATCGTGCACACGCATTCCCGCTGGGCGACGATCTTTGCGCAGGCCGGGCGAGACATCCCCGCGCTGGGCACCACGCACGCGGACTATTTTTATGGAGACATCCCCGTCACGCGTCCGTTGAGCAAAAGCGAGATCGAGGGCGCATACGAGCTCGAAACCGGCAACGTCATCGTTGAGACCATGCGCGGAATCGATCCCGTTGCAATGCCTGCGATACTGGTGCAGGAGCATGGCCCGTTTTGTTGGGGAAAGGATGCAGCGGAGGCGGTTTATCACGCCGCGGTTCTGGAAGAGGCCGCAATGATGGCCTGGCACACGCTCGCGCTTACGCCAAGCGCGCACCTCAACCCCACGCTGATGGACAAGCATTATCTCAGAAAGCACGGAAAGAACGCCTATTACGGTCAGGAAAAGCACTGATTGTTCAACAAATGAACGCACAAATGGATGCTGCCGTTGCACGGTGGCATCCATTATTTTTCACGCCGTCAATCGCCTTTTCAAGATTTTGTTTGATTGCGCCACGGTTCCGCGCTACACTGTTGATAAACAGGGCGATCGCATCATGCGGCAGTCACACTACCCACATACGCGCTCTGCCTTTTAGGAGGACTAACACCATGTCAGACGTGGCAATCATATCCTGCACAAGCTATGA
>JAQVML010000035.1 GCA_028703645.1 Eubacteriales bacterium | reverse complement strand
TTCAAAATCGTCGCAAGGAAAAACGTGGGCAGCGAAATTCCCATCAGTGCGATCACGGTGACTGTGTAGTCGGTCGCACTGTATTGCTCGCGCGCGGCGAGAATGCCAAGCGGAATGCAGATCACAGCCTGCAAAATGAACGTGAACACATTGATGATCACGGAGTACCAGATCACGCTGTTGAATTTCTCAATAACGGGCTGGTTAAACTTCCAGGAATACCCGAACTCCCCGCGAATCGCGTACCCGAACCATTTGAAAAATCCTTCGAGCACCGAACTATCGAGGCCGTACATCTTGTTGAGCTGAGTGATCAGCTCACTGTAACTCTTCGCGCCGGGCAGCGCGCTGAGTTGCCGCGCCATGCGCTCCACAAACGAGGTCGGCAGACTGCGGACAACCGCATACGCCACCATCGCACCGAAAAATATGATAAATGCGCCTAGTATCAGCCTTCGAACAATAAATTTTGTCATGGCCACCCCTCAATAACGACAGGAACTTTGCGCCCGCCGCAGATTGGCAGCGGGCGCAAAGTTCGATTTGATTATATATGCAGTTTTACTGCATTGCGACTTTCTCGATCTCTTTCAGCCAAGTCCAGAACGTGGTGATATCCGGCGTGACCGTGTCGAGGTTGACACGAGCTGCGGAGAAGACCGTGCTGTTCTGGCGCTGATAGGCCGGAATTTCAACCGCCCAATCGGCGATGAGGTCGAGCGCCTGACGATAGATCGCCTTGCGGTAGCTCTGGTCGTCGCTCTTACGGGCGTCAACGATCAGCTGATCCAGCGTCGCGTCGTCAATGTGGTAGTGGTTGGAATCAGAGCCGCCTCTGCCAACGATACCGGAGCTGTGATAGACCTGGTACATATCCGGATCGATGGTTGCCTGCCACGCTGCGCACCAGATTTCCTGGGAGCCCGCGTCCAGCATATCCCACAGGACGGAGGTATCGGTGAGGTCGTTGATCTTGAGTTCGAAGCCGATGGTGGCAAGCGCCGCCGACGCGTCCGTGAGAACCGCGAACGAGGGGTGATCGCCGATGCCGTCTGCGCCGATGACTGCTTCATAGCTCAGCTTTGCGCCTTCCGGAGCTGCGGTGAGCTTGCCGGTCGCTTCGTCATAGGTAAAGCCGGCAGCTTTGAAATATCCGATGGCAGCCGTAAGCGCCGCGGCATATTTCTCATCCGTCGTCATGGCGGAGGTGTAGATCGGGTTGCCGTCCACGTCTGTGGAGAATGCAACCTTATAACCCTCGTCGGTCGCCTGCGGAGCGGCCCAGGAGGTGTTGGAGATCGGGTAGTTGATGACGGAAGCAGCTTCGCCATAGTAGCTGTCATAGGCCGCGTCGCGGTAGACGGACAGCACTGTGGCAATCGCTTTTCTGAGATCCTTGGACTCTGCGCTTGCCGGATCGGTGCCAACGAGGATGTTGTCCGCGTTCATGCCGATATAGCCGTAGCCGAGGTAGTCCGCCTTGACGGTGTGGACCACGTCGCCGGAGATTTCACCATTGCTGTTGTAGCCGGCGATTTCTTCGTAGTTCTTCTTGGAGCCGCTCACGTCTCCCACGTCAACCGTACCCGCCGCGATACCGGCAACGATTTCGGAATCGATGGTCTCTTTGAACTGCACGTCCTTGGTGGCGGGTTCGCCTTTGAAGTAGTTCTCGTTCGCCTCGAAGTAGACGATACGGTTATCATACTTCACAAATTTGTAGGGCCCAATACCCATGGGTTCTGTCGTCTTGGCCTGTGCAAGCGAGAGATCGCCGAACGGGTGACCAAACTTGTTGTTCGCGTAATCATACTGCGCCTTATCACCGTAGTAGTGCAGCGGCGTCAGGTACAGTCCGCAGATGGTGTAGACCGCGGGTGCTTCATAGCCATTGGTCTTCACTTCGACGGTGTAGTTGTCGACTTTTTGAATACCGGTGATGTTCGGAACACCGCCAGCCATCGCCGGATCCAGAGAACCCTGCGTGGAGATGAAGCCCGACTTCACGGTGCCGACCACGTCGGAGCTGTCCACGTTACCCGCGTTCTCGCTTGTCCAATAGGCAGCGGGATCGCCGCCATAGAGGGCGTACGCTTCGTTATACACATCGTCGATGGTGGGCATCGCTTTGGTGAGATCGTAGACGGTTCCGGTTCCGTTTCCAGTCATGGTGCCGTCGTCATTCACCTTCGCGAAGTTCCACATTGCGAGCGTGTAAGCGGGATACATATCTTCGGTCACGTCCGCCGCGGTTTTGCCGGCAAACGCGCTGGGAACGTTGTCATCCGTCAGATAGTTCGCGATGACGTAATCGACGATCGCCTGAAGGTCGGCTTTCCACTCCGCAGTGATGCCGTCCCAAAGAGCGGTCTGCTGTTCCTGTGTCCAGGCGTCGGTTGCCGCCCAAACGTGGTCGGGGCCTGCCGCAAAGATGGCGTCAAACATGGCGTCATACTTAGTGTAAACTTCATCAGAAGTCTGCGTCTGATAGTTCTTCAGACCAATGATATTATAGGAGCCAAGGGTTGTGGAGCCGACATAGGACGGGTCGGCAAACACATAGTACGTGAAGATGATGTCGTCAGCCGTTGCCTCAACGCCGTCGGAGAACTTCACGCCCTCTTTGAGCTTGATGGTATAGGTGGTGACATCGGCCGCTTCGTCATATTTGACGGAGACGTCGCAAGGTCCGGTATAGGTGTAATCCGTTCCATTGTAGGGGATTTTTTCACCTTTAATCGCGTTGTAGACGATGCCGCCCACGCGGTCGGTTGTCAGCATGGGAAGTTGCGTCATCTCCATGACATTGACATCGTAAACCGTGTCCGCAAAGAACGGGGAGAACTTCTCGGAGAATTCTCCCTCTGCCACTACAAGGGGCGTGGTCGCCTTCGGCTGGCAAGCCGCCAGAACGCCGAGGCACATGATCAGTGCCAACAGCGCCGCCAGGACTTTGCTGGTCTTTTTGTTCATCTTACTTCCTCCTTAGTATTTTTTGGGAATGCATAAAAAATGAAATAGCCAAATCGTAGCTATTATCATATATCATATCGAACGCTACTAGGTTCGTCAATAGAAACCGCTTTCGACAGTGCATGATATTGTTGATAGGCAAAAAATATACAGCCGATGCAGAGAGCGGCTTCGGCAAACGCGAGGAGCTGCGACGCTCGGTCTGCCTTATGTAAGAAAAGAAAAACGACCATCCCAAGCAGCAGAACACCACTTAAGATGAGCGCGGATAGAAGCATTCCTCTTTGGTGAACAATATACTTATCATACTCCGCGAATTCCAGCGGACGGGATTTGATTGCGAGCAGCACCGCGCGCGCGAAGCTCAGCCCAAGCGGAAGAAGCAGCCCTACATACGGGATGAGCACATAGATCGGATCCTGACCGCCACCCGCGCCAAGCGCGGCGGAGTCAGATAAACCAATCAGCACAAAGAGGATCAGCGCCAAAAATAAGGAAAGCGCATAAGCAGCCTTACGCCGATTTAACGCAGGCTGCTCAATCTCAAAGTGATAATGTTTTCCTTTATAATGGACGGTGCTACCGATTTTCTCGTAATCTTTTGCGTAATCACGTGTGCGCTGAAACATCTCATCTCTCCCCCGGGCTACGGAGTAATTACAATCATCTCTTTCCCATACGAAAGCAGACTTATAGTTTGATTATATCTGTACCATTCCAAAAAAGAAAGGAAACGGAAAAAATATATCGTATATTGCTGAAAGAAACGCATCCCTTATAATAGAGCGTCGCTTTGTTCAGTTTTCCGTTTCGTCCCTCGTAACCCGATTGTTTTTTGCAGGTTTGCTTGATATACTGCCCTCATGGTGTCCGATCTCATATCCAACTTCTCAACAATTGAAATTACCGACAAACGCACTCAAGCGGCTCATGATGGATCCTGCAAAGACACGCATGATTTATAAGAACCCGCTGGTTACAACAGAAGCAAACCACACTTACTTAACAGCTCGTCAGGTATCGCTATGTTACAAAAACTTCCACTACCCTTTTCCCTCACACCCGCGCCGCTTAGCAGCGTTTCCCCGCGCGGCTGGTTTTTGCGCGAACTCATCGCGCAGAAAAACGGGCTGACGGGACACATCGACGCGATTTGGGAAGATCTTGGCCCAACCTCCGGCTGGCTCGGCGGATCGGGCGAAAACTGGGAACGCGGGCCGTATTATCTAGACGGCCTCGTACCGCTGGCTTACCTGCTTCGAGACGACGCGCTCCAGCAAAAAGCGCAGCCGTGGATCGAGTGGATGCTGGCGAGCCAGCGTGAGGACGGCTTCTTTGGCCCAGCGGATAACCTCGACTGGTGGCCGCGCATGGTCGCGCTCAAGGTGCTCACGCAATACGCCGAGGCGACGGACGATCCGTGCGTGATCCCGTTTCTCGATCGCTATTTTCGCTTTCAACTGCAAACGCTCCCCGCGCAACCGCTTTCCATGTGGGCCGCCGCGCGCGGACAGGAGCAGCTGTTGCCCATGCTCTGGCTCTACCGCAGGACGGGCGAGCCGTATTTGCTCGATCTCGCGCAGATTATCCGCAAGCAGAGCTACGACTGGGGCAGCTTCTTTCCGCACTTTCCCTACGAAAAGACCACGCACGCTTACCTCAACCGCCCGCTGTTCATGGCGGCAAAGCGCATGACGCTGATGCAGGATTGGACGGCGAAGCGCGTCAAGAAAGCGCGCGTGAAGCGGGGCAAGCCATCGACCCCGCCCAAGCCGAAGACGGCGGAAGAGATCGAAAGAAGCAATGCCTCCCCGTTTTTGCGCGCGTTTCACCAAACGCACGGCGTCAATCTCGCGATGGCGCTCAAGATGCCCGCGCTGGACGCACTCTTCGGTGGCGACGCGGACGGATTTGCGGCGGTTCAGGCCGGATTTGACGCAATCGAACGATATCACGGACTCGCGAACGGGCTCTTTTCCGGCGACGAGCACCTCAACGGGCGCTCTCCCACCGTCGGCGCGGAGCTTTGCCTCGCCGCCGAATTGCTGTTTTCACTGGAAACGCTGCTCGCGGCAACGGGGGATAACCGCTACGCCGAGCGCATTGAAGAAATTGCCTACAACGCGTGGCCCGCGACGTTTACGCCGGATCTCTGCGCACACCAATACGTGCAGCAAGTCAATCAGATCGAGGTGTCCCGCAAAAAGCGCGGCTGGTACGACGCTTATGAGGAGGCGAATCTCTTCGGACTCGCGCCAAACTTCGGCTGCTGCGCGGCAAACATGCATCAGGGTTGGCCAAAGCTCGCGGGGGTTCTCGCGATGGCGACGCCGGACGGCGTCGCGCTGCCCGTTTATGCGCCCTGCACGGCTACTCTCGACGTGCGCGGAACCACGGTGCGCTTCACCGAGGAAACGAACTATCCCTTCGCGGGCGAGATCGTCATCCGAATCGACGAAATTGAGAACGAATCCCGCGCGCTGGACTTCGCCCTGCGGCTCAGGCTACCGAGCTGGGCGGAGACCTATTCTCTTTTTTATAACGGAACACAAACGGAAATAGAGAAGCAAAACGGATATCTGATTTTACGAAAGCAGTTCTCCGCAGGAGACCAAATCCGCCTTTCCTTCCCGCTCAAGCTTCGTCTCGTGCCGGAGGCGGCGGGCGGAGCAAGCGTACATGTCGGCGCGCTGCTGCTCGCCCTCCCAATTGCGGCTCAGAGACGCGTGGTGCGCGGCACACCGCCGTTTGCGGACTATGAATATATGCCGCGCGGCGAATGGAGATTCGGCATCGGCAATTATTCGCTTGCAAACGCCGTGATCACACATATCGAGCCGGGCGAGTTGCCGTTTGACACCGATCACCCTCCGCTCACCGTGCGCCTTCCGCTCGCGCCCGCGCCGCAGTGGAAGCAGCAACAAAACAGCGCGGGGCCTGTGCCGGAACCGTTTTCCGCCGCAAAGCGCGCATTCATTCCGCAAATGCTGATTCCTTACGGCTGCACGCAGCTCAGGATTGCGCAATTCCCAATTGTCAACAATCAGGAGGAATAGACAGACATGCCACCAAAGACCAAAACCAAGCTTGGCGCAAACAACTGGATCGCCATCGTACTGCTCGCGTTCTCCGGCCAGATCGCGTGGGTGATTGAGAACGCGTGGTTCAACACCTATGTCAACGACGTGATCTCACCCAACCCGAAGGTAATCTCTCTGATGGTCGCGTTTAGCGCCATCACCGCCACGCTGACCACGCTCGTCATGGGCACCTTCAGCGATCGCCTCGGCAAACGCAAGAAGATCATCCTGTTTAGCTACATCCTTTGGGGCATCTCGACGATGGTGTTCCCGTTGGCGGGCGCAGTGAAGTCCTTGTCACTCGCAGTTTTCGCGGTCATCGCGCTGGACTGCCTGATGACGTTCTTCGGCTCCACCGCCAACGACGCGAGCTTTAACGCGTGGCTCACCAACATCACGGACGAGACGAACCGCGGCACGGTCAGCGGCGTCACCGAGCTGTTCCCGCTGCTCGCGATGGTGGTCACCACGATCATCTCCGGCATGCTGATCGAATACGTTGGCTACACGATGTTCTTTGTCTCGATGGGACTTACGGTGGTCGTCTGCGGCCTCGTCGGCGGACTGATCATGAAGGAAGCGCCAATTCCGAAGGAGAATACTGAGAAGGTTGGATTCTGGAAGCAGGTGTTCTCCGGCTTTTCGGTGCGCACATTCCGCGAAAACAAGATGCTGTTTGCGCTCTACTTCTGCGTGCTCGTGTTCGCGATTGCGGAGCAGATCAGCGGGCCTTACCAGATCATCTACTTCACCAAAACACTGGGCTACAGCTATGATGTCATCGGCGTCAATCTGGGACTCATGGTGCTGCTCGCGGGCATTTGCGGCGTGTTCTTCGGTCGGCTGGTCGACCGCCTCGGCAAGTCGAAGCTGCTGCTCGTGGCGCTGATCATCTCCGCCGTCGGCTTTGTGCTCGTTTCTCTCGCCCGAAACATGGTGTTTCTCTGCGTGGCCATCTTCGTGATGGCGTTTGGCATGGTGGCGAAGCTCATCGTCACCGGCGCGTGGATCAAAGACCTCACGCCGCCCGCCAGCGCGGGACAGTTTCAGGGCATCCGTATGATCTTCTGGGTGCTGCTGCCGATGGTGATCGGGCCCTTCATCGGGGAGCGCATCATCACCTTCTTCGGTCAGCCGATCGTGGTGGACGGAAAAGCGGGCTTTTTGCCAACGCATCTGATCTTCATCGCGTCCGCGATTGTGACGCTCATCGCGATTTTGCCCGTGCTCAACATGATTCGCGGGGCAAAGCGCGCCTACGCCGAAGCGCTGCCGAAACAATAATACGCTCGCGTGACGCAAAAGGCCGCTTGCAACACTGCAAGCGGCCTTTTTTGCTCATTCGTTCAATCAGATATACCAGTCTCCGCTGCCCATGTCGAGCGCCTCAAACGGGTCTTTTGGATGCACGCAGGGGTACCAAACGTATCCCTCTCGCGTCTCGGTGAGAAGCTTCGCCGCAAGCAGAACTTTCAACAAATCGTCGCTCAGCTCGCCTTTTTGCACGGGTCTGCGGCTACCGAGGGCGTTGATCTGCGCAATTGCGTCAGGAATCTCGCGCTGCACCTTCGGAGAGAGGAATAGTTTTCCTTCCGCAAGATACGCGTCGTAAGGCCAGCGATCTTTTCGGTGCGGGGTTAACCCGCTGACGCACATCATGGGCCCATCGCAAGGCGAATAGCCCGCGCCCTCCGCGGGACGGAACACCACGTCGATATTGTAGTAAAAATGGATGTCGGGTCTGCCGTCAAACATCGGATATTCGATACGCGCGACGCCGTTTTCATCCGTCTCGGCTTCCCGCTGCAAGCTCGCCTCGCTCTGCGGAATCGTGCTGAAGCTTCCGTCTGCATTCCAGACAGGGTGCGCGCGAAACAGCACTTTTTGCCCGGCAACGGACTTACCGCCCGCCGTCAACCGCGCGGAAAACGCGTTGATATAGTGCGACTGTTCCGCGTCCATCTCGCGCGTGAGCGTCAATGCGCAGCTCTGCGGCATGCGGTTTTCAACGCGGAAACGATCCACGCCGATGACCATATCCTCCTGACCTAGCGCCATATCTCCGCCCTTGTGACCGAAGTTCAGGATCGTTCCGTCCGCAGCTTCGATCAAAAACGGCTGATACAGACTGGTGGGTAGCCCATCCACCTCGTACCAGTTTTCGCCGAAGTCCGCGCTGCAGGAATACGGCTTGTTTCTGCGGCTGCCGATGATGAGGCCATCCTCGCGCATGATCAGACTCTCCGGCACGAATCCGCCCATGGGATCGCGCTTTGGGTCCTGCGGCGCGCCTCTGCGGATGCCGAAGAACGTGCCGTTGATATACGCTTCCCCTCTGCGCTCGACAAACTGCCTTCCAACGGGCGTTGCCTGCACGTCTCCCGCGATAAAGAGCAGCCTTCCATCGGGGCATTCGCAAACGTCGTATTCATGCGCACCGATGCCCGGCAACACATAGTGCGGGCCGGTAAAGTTGACCCCGTCCCGGCTTGCGAGAAAGCAGGTTTGGATCTTGTTGATATACGTTTCACCCGGCAGCATGGTATTGCGCGTGATGCGCGGTTTGCCGAGTCCCCAAGGCGTGCCGTAGAGGCAGGTCAGGAGTAGTAGCGTTCCGTCCTTGAGCCGTCGCGCGCGCCAGAGATACGGCGCGCAATCCTCTAGCAACGTGCCGATTTCGCGCCAAGTCGAGCCGCCGTCGAAGCTCTCGCGCACCTTGATGCCGTCGAACCAGCCCGTTCGCGCGGCATTGATACGCGGCACATCGTAGCCGATGATTCGCCCGTCCGGAAAGCCCATGTTGCAAAACGAGCCTTTCTCCAGCGGGCAGCGGCCTG
>JAQVML010000034.1 GCA_028703645.1 Eubacteriales bacterium | reverse complement strand
TAGACAGGTTCGCGTGCGGCGCAAAAGTAAAAAATTGCGCCCGCGCTGCGTGAAGGGAAGAAAGGAAAAAGGCAATGAGACAGGTAGGAATCGTTGGCGTCGGTCACACCAAGTTTGGAAAGACGAGTGGCTCGTTCCTCGATATGCTCTGTGAAGCTGCTCTGCTCGCCATGGACGACGCCGGCGCGAAAACCGGCAGAAGAAACGTCATCGACCAGGTATTCGTGGGCTCCATGGGTGCGGGTATGGTGAACCGCGTTTCGGGAGCTGCCAGCGCGGTGGTCGATTCGCTCAACATTCGTCCGGCAATGGCGGAGACCGTTGAAAACGGCCCCGCATCCGGCGCATCCGCCGTGAAACTCGGCGTGATGGCGATCGCCAGTGGCATGTGCGACTGCGTACTGGTCATCGGCGGCGAAGCAATGCGCGAGGTGACCGGCTGGGAAGGCACAGACTTTGTCGCGACCATGCTGCATCCCACCGCGGAGTATAAATACGGCTTAACGCTGCCGTCGTTTGCCGGTATGTTTACGCGGCTTTGCATGGATCGCTTTGGCGTAGAGAGCAAAGACCTCTCCATCGTCTCGGTGAAAAACCATGACAACGCCTGCCACAATCCGGTTGCGCACATCCAGCGCACGGTGGTGCTGGATCGCATCACAAACCCCGCTTACATCAACGCGACGAATCCGATCGTGGCCGATCCGCTGCGTCAGTTTGATATGTGCCCCGTTTCGGACGGTGCCGCCGCCGTGCTGCTGGTGGCAAAAGACAAGCAGGACGAGCTGGGCTTTGACAAGAAGCTGTTTGTCCGCGTGGCGGGGATATCCTCCGCGACGGATACGCACGTGGTTGCAAACCGCGAGAACCCGAGCGACCTGCTGGCCGTTCGCCTCAGCGCACAGAAGGCCTACAAGATGGCCGGCATGGGGCCGGAGGACATCGACGTTGCCGAACTGCACGACGCGTTCCAGATTCTCGAAATCGAGGAGAGCGAAGAAGTGGGGCTCTTCCCGCGCGGACAGGGACACATTGCCGCGCGCAACGGGGAGACAAAGGTTGGCGGGAAGATGCCGATCAATACCTCCGGCGGGTTAAAGGCAAAAGGCCATCCGCTGGGTGCGACCGGTGTTTCTCAAATCGTCGAACTCGTGCGTCAGCTGCGCGGT
The DNA here is from genome assembly GCA_028703645.1 of Eubacteriales bacterium. Classification (GTDB taxonomy): domain Bacteria; phylum Bacillota; class Clostridia; order Christensenellales; family CAG-138; genus UBA7703. The sequence continues at coordinate 7,768 of JAQVML010000034.1, read as the reverse complement.
GAGGCCGAAGGACGCCAAGTCGTTGGCGCGAAGACCGGCTTGGCCGTCAACTTTGGCGGGTTTGGCAACAACGTCGTCTCGACGATTCTGACGACAAAGTAGGGAGGGAAAGAAAATGGAACAGATGTATGCCTATCAATGCACAAAGTGCGGCAAGCTGCACCATCCCCGCTACGTCGTCTGCCAGAATCCGGATTGCGACGGGCGCGAATTCAAAGAGATACCGCTCAGCGGCAAATGCAAGCTGCTGACCTGGACGCGGGTGTATAACCTGCCCGAAGGATACATGCAACCCTGGCTCAACTTCGGCGTAGTCGAGTTTGAAAACGGCGTTCGCGTCACGGGGCAGATCGGCTTTGACGATGGCATCGAGAGCGGAATGGAGCTGAATGCGACCGTCGGCGTCGTGCGCACGCGCCGCATCCTTTACAAAGAAACCATCGACTGCGAAGAATACGGCTTTGTGTTTGTAAAGCCGGAGTAACGATGTACGCAGCAGCCGTTTGTCAGCGCCTATTCGCCTTGTCACAGGGTCAGCCGCGTTGCGGCACGGTGCATTCCGTGTTTGCGCATGCGGTGAATCTGGAGTTTGGCGAACCCGGCCTGATCGGGCTGATTGCGCAAGAAAAGGCCCTAACGCCATATGCCGTGTCCGTGCGGACGGTGCTACCGCTGGTTCAGGCGGGGGTCCGCGCGGGCATGGTGGCGTATCTGCAAGAAGGGATGCTGCGCATTCCACAGGCGCAGATCGAGATTGATTTTTCGGGCGCAAAGCAGCGGGATCTTTCTTTGGATTCCATCGAGCTTTGCGATGCGGAACCATTTCAAGACACACTGCAAGAGCAAATCGTAACACAACTTGACTCGGCAGATGCGGAAGCAGGCCTCGTTTCGCTCGCCACGGGCGGCGCGGGAAACCACTACACCTGCTTTCTCAAACCCCGACTGGAAACGCTGTTCGCGGCGGTTTCGCAAAACGCGTATGAAAAAGCGGCTCAAGCCGCGGCAAACTGCGCGGGCTGCGGAATGGGACTCACCCCGTCTTCGGACGACCTGCTTTGCGGATATTTTGCGACGCTGCATCTGCTCCTTCGCGCGCAAAAGCTGCTCGAAGCAAAGTCGCATATCCGCGATATGGCGAAGGCCGCGGCGGAAAAGACCAACCGTATCAGCACAACCTTTTTGCTGCAAAGCGGGGATGCGCTCGCAAACGACGCGATCTGCGATCTGTTCCGGTCGGCGACACCCTGTTTCGATGCTTCGGCGGCAAACCGCGCAATTGCGCGCGTGCTCGCCATCGGCTCCACATCCGGCGCGGACATGCTCACGGGCGTTGTGCTTGCGCTGCGACAGAATATTGGAGGAAACGTACACATGATCAAGGCGGAAGAAGATAGAAATCGATTCGATCATTCCGAGGCCAACAAGCTCATCGGAGGGAAGTAAGCATGATCAAACTAGAAGTCAGAAAAAACGCATATTACGACTCGGTCACCCTCATGCTCATCTCGAAAGAACTCAAAAAGCTGGACGGCGTGACGGAAGCGCTCGTCGGCATGGGGACGGACTTAAACAAGGAGATTGCGCAAAACATCGGCGTTTCCACGCCGGAGCTGGATGGCGAGGTCTCCACAAACGACTTTTTTGTCGCGGTGTTGTGCGACGGAGAAGACGCTTTTTCGTCGGTACTGAAAAAGACGGAAGAGCTGCTCAATAAAAAGACGGAGAGCAAGGGTGCGGCGTATATGCCGCCGACGCTGGAGGGCGCGCTGAAGATCGATTCCGCGCTCAACATGGCCGTCATCTCCGTGCCCGGCAAGCACGCGGCGGACGTCGCGCAGAGCTGCCTCGACCACGGCATCAACGTCATGCTGTTTTCGGACAATGTGACCATAGAAGAGGAAAAAGCGCTCAAGACCTACGCCTATGAACACGAGTTGCTCGTGATGGGGCCGGACTGCGGAACGGCGATTATCAACCATGTGCCGCTCGCGTTTGCAAACGTGGTCAAGAGCGGAGATATCGGCATCGTCGCGGCGAGCGGCACCGGCACGCAGGAAGTTTCGAGCATCATTGACCAGCTCGGCGGGGGCGTGAGCCAGGTGATCGGCACCGGCGGACGTGATTTGAAGAAGGACATCGGCGGACTGATGATGAAGCTCGGCCTCGACGCGCTGAAAAACGACCCGAAGACGAAGATCATCACGCTCATCAGCAAGCCCCCGGCAAAAGAGATTGCAAGCGAGATGCTCGCCCTCGCGGCGAAGACGGGCAAGCCCGTCGTCGTCTGCTTCATCGGCGGGGATCGCAAAGAGATTGAATCCTACGGCTTGACGGCGGCTGTTTCGCTGGAAGACGCGGCGCACAAGGCGGTTGCCCTGAGCCGCGGAGAAAAGCCGGTGGATTTTGTCGGCTTCACCATGGGCGAAGAAAAAGCCGAGGCGATGGCAAAAGAGATCGCGGGCAAGATGGCAAAAGGTCAACGATATGTGCGCGGGTTCTACACCGGCGGCACGCTTTGCGACGAAGCCATGAAGCTCATGATCGGTAAATTAGGGCACATCTACAGCAACATTCCGCTCAACGCGGAGGACGCGCTGGACGATCCCAAGGGCGGAAAGAGCCGCGAGCACACGTTCCTCGACTTTGGGGACGACGCGTTCACGGTCGGCAGACCGCACCCGATGATCGACCCGAGCCTGCGCGCCGAGCGCGTGATCACGGACGGCAAAGACCCGTCTTGTGCGGTGATTATGACCGACTGTGTGATCGGCTTTGGCTCGCATCCCAACCCTGCGGAGGATTTAGCCAGCGCGATTCAGACGGCGAAAGCAGAAGCCGCGCGCGAAGGCAGATCGCTCTGCTGCGTTTGCGCGGTCTGTGGCACCGAAGGCGACCCGCAGAGCCTGAGCCGCACGCAACAGCAGCTCACAGAGGCCGGCGCGGTCGTGCTGCCGAGCAATGCGCAGGCGACACGGTTTGTTTCCCGCATCCTTGCGAATCTGCGTCAGGAGGGTTGATATGTCGAAACTAAACGAATTATTTGAGCAGAAGCTGCACGTGGTGAACTTTGGCATCGAGTCGTTTTATGACGATTTGGTCAGCCAGAAAGTGGACGCGGTGCACGTGGACTGGAAACCCGTCGCGGGCGGAGACAAGGTTGTTGCCGCGAACCTGAGAAAGCTGAAAAAGCCGGAACTTGCGGCGAAGATTGACGCGGCGAATCAGGAAGCGCTCAACCGCATCCTCTCCGCGCAGCCGACGATCATCGGCCTCGGCATCGCGGGGGAAGTTATCCCCGGCATGGCGAAGAAAACGATTTTGCACGCTGGCCCTCCGGTCACGTGGGCGCGCATGTGCGGCCCGCAGCGCGGCGCGGTCATGGGCGGGCTGATTTACGAAGGGCTTGCGAAAACCCCTGAAGAAGCGGAAGCGCTTGCCGCAAGCGGCGAGATTACGTTTGAACCCTGCCACATGCACGACGCGGTCGGCCCCATGGCGGGCGTGGTTACCTATAGCATGCCGGTTTGGATTCTGGAGAACAAGACCTTCGGCAATCGCGCGTATTGCACGATTAACGAGGGCCTGGGCAAGGTACTGCGCTTTGGCGCATATGACGACGAGGTGCTCACGCGTCTGCGCTGGATGGAACATGAGCTCTATCCCGTGCTCAAGGACGCGCTGGCGATCAAGGGTGAGATCGACGTCAAAGTGCTGGTCAGCAAGCTCTTGCAGATGGGCGACGAGGCGCATAACCGCAACGAAGCGGGAACCTCGCTGCTGCTGCGCGAACTGGTGCCCGCCATCATGAATTGCGATCGTCCGCTTGCGCAAAAGGTGGCCGCGTTTAACTTCATCAACGGAAACAACCACACGTTCCTCAATATCTCCATGCCCGCGATGAAATGCACGATGGACCCGATCTTTGATATTCCGTATTGCACCGTGGTCGCGACCATGTGCAGAAACGGCACGGATTTCGGCATTCGCATTGCGGGTCTCGGCAAAAACCGCTGGTTTTCGGCGGAGGCGGAGATGGTCAAGGGGCTTTATTTCCCCGGCTACAGCGAGGAAGACGCGGCGCGCGATCTTGGCGACAGCTGCATTACGGAGACGGCAGGCATCGGCGGCTTCTGCATGGCGGCGGCGCCCGCCATCGTCCAGTTCGTCGGCGGAAAGGTCAGCGATTCGATCCATTATTCCACGCGGATGTATGAGATCACCGTTGGCGAGGGCCGCTCGTACAAGATTCCCGCGCTCGACTTCCGCGGCAGCCCGACGGGCATCGACATCCGCAAGGTGATCGAGACCGGCATTCGTCCCGTGATCAACACGGGCATTGCGCACAAAAACCCCGGCGTGGGTCAGGTTGGCGCGGGCATCGTCTATCCACCGGAAGACTGCTTCAAGCAGGCGCTCTCGGCATGCGCCGAAGCCTGGGCATAAAATAAGATACTTGCTCTCATAAGAGGGCTGACCAATGCGACATCATCAAATTCAATTTAGGAGGCTATCAACATGAGCAAATGGTCTGATATCAAGATGTATGACCTCACGATTCCGATTGGCATCTGCACGCCTGCCTGGCCGACGTACGAGCCGCTGCAAATGAAGTTTTTCAAGCGCCTCACGCCCAACGGCGCAAACGGACAGCTGCTGACGCACTCAAACCACGTCGGCACCCACCTCGACGGCCCGATGCATTTTGACACCGCAGGCCGCGACATCGCGTCGATCGAGCTGACGCGCCTGTGCCGTCCCGGCGTCGTGGTCGACCTGAGCGATCAGGCGGAAGATTTCGGCATCTACACCCCGCAGGATATTGAAAAGCGCGTCACCGTGAAGGAAGGCGACGTGCTGATCATCAACACCGGCTACCACATCTACGGCTGGGACAGCCCGACCGCGGACGAGCGCCGCTACATGCTGCGCCATCCGGGCCCGTCGCTGGACTTCATTCAGTGGGTGCGTGATAAGAAGCTCAGCTGGATCGGCGTGGACTGCGGCAGCGCGGATCACCCGATGAACACGAAGATTCGCGATTGGGAACCCATGGAGGCCAAGAAGTGCGACGCCATCTTCCAAAAGAAGTATGGCAAAACGCTCGACGAAGTCTATCCTTGGCCGGAGCACTATCAGGCGATGCATATCGAGCTGTTCTGCAAGCCGTATGAAGCGATTCATGCGGAGTGCCTCGGCGGCGATATCGAGAAACTCTCCAACAAGCGCTGCGTCATCGGCATCTTCCCCTGGAAGCTGGTCGAAGGCGAAAGCTGCATCTCTCGCGTCGTTGCATTTGACGGATTTGAGGGTGTATAATTAGCACTAGCATCGTGCGCGGTCGGGGCAGGATTCTGCTCCGACCGCATACGGCATCTTTTAGAAAAGAGGCGAGTGGATGGATCAATTTCTTGCAATCTTGCTGGTGATCGCGGTTGCCGCGGCGTTCTACGGGGTATCGTTGCTCAAAGTACGAAAGATGCATCCATTATGCGACAAGTTTGCAACGGCATATTGTGAACTTACGGATCGCCTGCTGGACGAGAGGAACATTTCTTCAAGCCTAAGCGTTGAAAAGATGGACGGGGGATTGAATCGTCTCCGCCCGATCGAACAGCAGCCGGAAGCCATTCGCGCGGCGCTGAGCAAAACGATTGATGAAACGGTGATCGACGCCATGCGAGACCTGTTTTTCCTGCGGGATTCGATCCAGTCACACGCCAGCAACGGCAGCTTTGCTAAGGACAAATACAACGCAATTACCAATCAGATTTTCAACTCTCTCAACACTTATCTCTCGATTGTAAAAGACCCTTCTCTGCTATTTTCGGACAAAGACTTAGAACAACTGAACTACTTTCTGCAAAAACAAAAGCATATTCGAAACGTGACGCTTCCTTCCATCGTCTCCCATGATTGCGCGACAAAAATCGCGATTGAATGACGAAGCTTATCGGTGATGACTCATACAAAAAAAATACGGTAATGGTATCGTTTCAGCTTGATTCCGGCACATGGATATAGTAGGATAGCCAAGGCGGAAAATCTGGTTGATCTCGTTTCCGAATCTACCGCATGAAAATTGCGCTAAGATTCCGGCACACGATTGCAAGCACCTAATATCAAATATCCGATCACCAGCGTTTTGTATTCGGTTTGTCATTTCTGACAAGTTTGTCGTTTCGCGATATTCACGCGCAAGAGAGATTTCGGCGTTATCTGCTCAGAAAAAACTTGCTTATTTCTGCGATTTCGGCAAGAATGATGTTATTGAGCTTCTGAGAGCGGAAGCGACGCCCGCACACAATCGACCAACGAATTCTCGCCATTCCAACCACGGTTATCCAGAGCGGGGGCTCTTGATAATAAAGAGAAATGGAGACCTAATCATTTTAAAATTAGGAGGTAATTCAATGGAAAAGAAAGTCGAAGGCATTTACGATGGCTTTAAAGAGCTGGGAACCGGCAAAATGGTGGTTCTTGGCCTCCAGCACGTATTTGCGATGTTTGGTGCTACTGTCCTCGTTCCTATCATTTGCGGAATGTCCATCTCGGTCACCTTGTTCTGCGCTGGTATTGCAACAATCTGGTTCTTCTTCATCACGAAGAAGAAAGTCCCTGTGTTCCTCGGTTCCTCGTTTGCGTTTATCGGCGCAATCCTCGGGGCAGCCGGCACGCTGGGGATGCCGTATGCAACAGGTGGTATTGTTTCTGCAGGTTTGACCTACGTCATCTTTGCGCTGCTCTTTGCCGTCTTTGGCGCAAAGCGCATCATGAGACTCTTCCCGCCGGTGGTCACAGGCCCGATCATTATGCTCATCGGTCTTGGACTATCGTACTTTGCGTTTAACCAGGCGGCTAACAACTGGTGGCTCGCAATTCTGACGATCTGCATCGTCATCGCCGTCAATATGTGGGGCAAAGGCATGATCAAAATTCTGCCCGTCCTCATCGGTATTTTCGGCGCCTACATTGTTGCCAGCATCGTGACGGCGTTTGGCCCGCAGTGGGTTGATTTCTCCGGCCTGAAAGTCACAAGCTTTGCGGATGTGATCTCGGTGCCGCCGTTCTTCCTCCCGAAATTTGATTTCGGTACGATGCTAACGTTCATCGTGGTTGCGATTGCAGCCCTCGTTGAGCACATTGGAGACATTTGCGCCATCGGCGCGACCTGCGGCAAGAACTTCATCGCAGACCCGGGCCTCACTCGTACCCTTCTGGGCGACGGCGTTGGAACCTCCATTGCCGGCATGCTGGGCGGCCCCGCGAACACGACATACTCCGAGAACACCGGCGTTGTCGCGCTCACGAGAGTCTACGACCCGAAAGTCATGTTCATCGCTGCTTGCTTTGCGATCATCTTCTCGTTTGTCAGCATCTTTGAAGCGTTTGTCAACACGATTCCGGCAGCCATCATCGGCGGTATTTCCATCGTGCTTTACGGCATGATCACCGCAACCGGTGTCCGCACGGTCGTTGAGAACAAAGTCGATTTCAAGAATATGCGTAACGTTCTGGTCGCGGCACTGATCCTGGTAACCGGACTTGGCATTCAAACCAGTTCTGCGATGGGTTCCAACTCCGCAGAGCTTATCTGGGGCACGGTCAAAGTCGGCTCCCTGAACTTCTCCGGCCTGGCAACCGCCGCTATCGTTGGTATTGTCATCAATGCCATTCTGCCCGGCAAGGACTACGAATTCGACGATTCTTGTGATTGATTCGGAGCCCTGATGAAATCCAAAACTCCATTTCTCGTTAACGCGAGGAC
>JAQVML010000033.1 GCA_028703645.1 Eubacteriales bacterium | reverse complement strand
TTATTCGGAGGCTTTTGAACCGGGCTTTGTGAGGAAGAGCACTCCGAGTGTATTTGGCCCGCAATGGCTGCTGATGGTGCAGCTCGCCTGCGTTACGAAAATCTCCCGAAACGGCTGTAGCTCTTTGATGCGCGCTACAACCTTTTCAATCGTAGCGGGATCATCCATGCCGGAATGTGTTACAAACACACGATCCAGAATCAGATCGTTGCGATCTTTGAGCTGGTCGTCCACATACTTCATCAGCGACGGCGCGAGCTTGCCCATGTATTTTTTCCCGACGACCATGCTGCCCTGACGATCGTTTTTTACGAGAATGGTCGGCTTAATGTTCATCAGTGCGGCGCCAATCTGCGTAATGCTGGAGCAACGGCCGCCCGCACGCATAAATTCGAGCGTGTCAAGAATGAAGCTTGCGCGCGTGTCCTGCGTCAACGCAGAGACTTCTTCGACAATTTGCTTTGCCGGTAGTCCCGCCTTGATGCGTTCGCAAGCTTCGCAAACAAGCAGGCCGAAACCGGTTGAGAGCGAACAGGAGTCGATAACATAGACATTACCGCGGCCACTCAGCGCGTTTGCCGCAATCAGCGCGTTTGCATGCGAGCTGGAAATTCCCGAGCCTAGCGAAATATGAATGACGTCAAATCCCTGGTCTAAAAATGATTGAAAATAGCTCTGATATTCTTCGGGATTGATGGCAGCCGTGCGCGGCAAAAGCTTGCGTTTCCACCACGCTTCATATAATTGCGCGGAAGTAATGTCGTAACCATCCGTATATTGCTTTTCGTCAAGAATGATATGGAGCGGATAGAGAGAGACCGCATAACGCGATTTGAGTTCCTCGCCAATGTCACAAGGAGTATCCGCGCTGAGTATGATCTTATGATCAGGCATACGAGAGTATCCTCCTCAAGCAGACAGTTTTCTTATTCTAGCAAAAGCGGTTGCGAGCGTCAACCATATTCATGGTATATCATGTGTCTGCTCACGTAATCAAATAGACATTAAGTGCCATAATTGTTTATTTAATCCGATTTGCATCCCGATTGCAAGAATAAATTTGGACAATACGTTCACTTAACCTGCTCGACGGGCATCGTTTCGAGCGTGTACAGGTTTGATCCGAAATCGCCGAGCATGCGAACGCGCTCGTGATAGCCTGTACCAACAAATTGATTGTTCAGATGAACACCCTGCATCAGCGTCTTTCCGCTGGCTTCATAGGTTTCGACACAATCGCGAATGGCATAGAGCCGATCTGCCCAGCGAAGCAGAAGCCCATTGGGATTGATGGAGAATGGTAACAGATGATTGACCAATCCGCCGAATTGATGCAAAAAAATGCGCTGTCCTTTGGTCGCTATCCGGTAACGCCACTCATCCTTTAATCCGGAAACGGGTAGAATATCGTTGCCCTCCGCGGCACTGGTCAGCGGCTGATATACGCCGATGACGGAGGACTCCTGATCCTTTGAAACCGCCTGCACATATACTTTGTTTGCCTTTGGCGTGTCGTGGCGAATCAGTCTGCCGTATTGCAGCGTTTTGCGATTTTTCTTATAAAACGCAATCTGTTCGCGTGCTTCTTTTCGCTCCAGCATGGTGAGGTGTTTTAAGTCCAGCTCGTAACCAAGGCAACCGAAGCTCGCGACGTTGAAGCGCGTGGCGAGCGAAGTTTGACGCAACGTTTGCTGATTGGGCGAAGCGGATACATGCGCGCCCATCGAAGACTGTGGATAGAGATAACTCAGCCCTTCCTGAATCTTGAGCCGCTCGATTGCGTCCGTATCGTCACTTGACCAAACCTGCGGAGAAAAGCAAAGCATGCCGAGGTCGAAGCGGTTCCCGCCACTGGAACAGGATTCCAGCAAAACATGCGGACGCGGGCGAAAAATTCGCGTTAGAATATCATAGAGTCCCATGCTGTAGCGATGGTAAAACTCCCCCTGATTCGCGAGGACGGGGGAATAAGCGTCGCTGATGTGGCGATTCATGTCCCATTTCACATAATCGATCTTAGCGTCATCCAGAATACGGGACACATGCTCAACGATATAATCTCGCACGTCAGGATTGCATAGATCGAGAACGAGCTGGTTTCGGCCCAACAGCGGTGTTCTATTTGGCGTCGTCACCGCGTATTCCGGATGAGCGCGGAACAGGTCGCTATCCGGATTTACCATCTCGGGCTCAAACCAGAGGCCAAACATCAGCCCAAGCGCGTGGATTTCTTCGGCAAACGCTTTCATACCCCGGGGCAGCTTCTTTCGATTGACGTCGTAATCGCCAAGCCCGGCATGGTCGTCGTTACGTTTGCCGAACCAGCCGTCGTCGAGCACGAATAGCTCTACGCCAAGCCGCCTTGCCTGCCGCGCAAGACGAAGAAGCTTACTCCGGGTAAACCGAAAAAAACAGGCTTCCCAGTTGTTGATGAGGATCGGGCGTTCTTTGCCCTTCCAGTCTCCGCGCACAATGTGTTGATTCACAAAATCGTGAAAATGCGCGCTCATGCCGTTGAAGCCATCCGTCGAAAACGTCATGACCGCCTCCGGCGTTTCAAAGCGATCCCCAGCGGCAAGCTGCCAGTCAAAGCCCTGCGGATGAATGCCGAGCTGAACGCGAACCAGATCAAACGGGCTCAGCTCCGCAAGTCCGATATGATTGCCGCTGTAGACGAGATTAAACCCGTAAACGCGCCCGTGGGACTGGGTCGCTCCATCGGCATACAGCAAAAAACCTGGATTATGGCGGTTGCTGGAAGCGCCGGTGACGGAGGAGTTGACAAACTGCCCATATTGCAGTTTCCGATCATGCCGGTGCGTCTCCTTGATCCAAGCGCCGTCAAACGTGATGAGTGAGAAGCCTTCATTTTCCATGTCGATCTGCATGCTCATGATTCTTCGAATGGAAACCGCGTTCTCTCCCGAATTGATCAAAACACATCTGCGCGAAATCACGTCCGTTTCCGGAAATAACGTGTAATAAAGAAGCAGTTTCAGATTTGCCGCGCGATCCAGCATCGTAATGATCAAGGTTTGCGCGGAATTTGTTTCGTCGTACGCCGAAGGGAGGGATTCCATCTTGACGCAGCCGGAAACGATCTCGTAGGAATCATAGAGAAAGTCGTTTCGATAGGTTCCGTCCGCGAGCTTGACCTCGATCGGCGTCTGCCGATAGTCGCCGCAACCAACGCCGGACCACTCCAGCGGCATGGTGTCAAGGCAATAGGTGTCGTCTTGGGCCGCGTCATACAGCACACAACTCCCCTGCATAATGGAGTGCTTTGTCGTGAGCGTTGCAATTTCGCCGCGAGGGATACGCTCGCCGTAATAAATATGCTCTAGATGCCCGAATTCAGCGACTCGAAACTGGTAGCTTGTGCGCTCCGTTTCCAGCGTGAATAATCGATCCTGATAGTTGATCATAGAATTCCTTTCCTGTGATTTTTGAATCAGCAACATCGATGAACCAATCGAGAACTCAATGTTATTAGAGTATGTAGTATTATTGTAGCTTTTGCAGCTTTTACCGTCAATGACGATCCGATCGAAGGTTTTTTGAATTTTTATGCGGAATCTGATTTGAAGTTTGTTGACAATATATTCTGCATCATGTATAAATGTATCGAGGTTGAGTGAGCTTTCTTATCATATCAAAAATGAAATAAGGGGATTGGGCAATGGATACACAACTCAAAAAGAAATACGGTTTGTTTACCGCTATCTCGATGGTCGTGGGTATCGTCATCGGAAGCGGCGTTTTCTTTAAAGCCGAAAAGATTCTCGGCGTAACCGGCGGCAATCTGCCGCTTGGCATACTTGCGTGGATCATCGGCGGCGTGATCATGATGATCTGCTCTTACGTGTTTGCCGTTATGGCGACCAAGTATGAGTATGTCAACGGTGTCGTCGACTATTCCGAAGTCACGGTCGGCAAAAAATACGGTTATATGATGGGCTGGTTTTTTGCCACCATCTATTATCCGACACTGACCAGCGTTTTGGCATGGGTTTCCGCGCGCTATACCGCGGTGCTCTTCGGCTGGTCGATCGTCGGCCCGGAGTGTATGGTGATCTCCGCGGTATATCTCATCGCGAGCTATGCCATCAATGCGCTCTCGCCAAAGCTCGCTGGAAAATTCCAGGTGACTACGACCGTGATCAAGCTGATTCCGCTCGTGCTCATGGGCGTCGTCGGCGTGATCGTGGGGCTCACCAACGGAATGACGGTTGCAAACTTCACCAACGCTGTCACGGTTGTCGCCTCGAAGAGCAGTGCGCTATTGACTGCGGTTTGCGCAACGGCGTTTGCGTATGAAGGCTGGGTCATCGCGACCAGCATCAACGCGGAGCTGCGTGATTCCAAGAAAAACCTGCCGATTGCGCTGGTTGTTGGCGCCGCTATCGTAATCGTGGTCTACATTCTTTACTACGTTGGCCTCGCGGGCGTGGTTTCGAATGCAACGCTTATGGAAAACGGTCAGGAAGGCGCGAAGATCGCTTTCTCCACGCTGTTCTCCAGCGTTGGCGGCACGCTCCTGTTCGTGTTCGTCATCATCTCCTGTCTAGGTACACTCAACGGCCTCATGATGGGTTGCACGCGCGGCTTCTACTGCCTTGCCGCTCGCAAAGTTGGCCCGAAGCCGGACGTCTATCTTGAAATCAGCCCCAAAACCAACATGGCGACCAATTCTTCCGTGCTCGGCCTGCTGCTTTGCGCGCTGTGGCTTGCCTATTTCTACGGCGCAAACCTCGTCGAAACATCCTGGTTTGGCGTGCTGTCGTTTGACTCTTCGGAGCTGCCGATCATCACGGTGTATGCCATGTACATCCCGATGTTCATCGCGTTTATGGTGAAGCAGAAGGACCTTGGTGCGGTCAAACGCATTGTGATGCCGACGCTCGGCGTACTTGGTTGCCTGTTTATGGTGTATGCGGCAATCGTTTCGCATAAGATGGCGGTGGTCTGGTATCTCGTCCTGTTTGCCGTCATCATGGTCATCGGCGTCTTCTTCGCAAAAGAAAAGAAATTGGAGCAATAAGCGCTGACCCATTCAACCCGAAAACAAACGAACCGCCGGTTATACGGCGGTTCGCTGCTTTATGTCTATTCTTGTCGATAAGGCGTACGATATAAGTCCTTTCGTGTTAAATGATTCTTTCTTGCCGTCGACTTCCAGCCAGCGTTTCCGGCGAAGAAATATAGCTTTCGCGGAAACTTGGGAGCGGTCGCGATTATCTTTGCTTCGATAGAACTCGAATCTTCGGTATAGCGTCTTACTCGCTCAAACACGCTGTCCAGCTCGGCCATGACTTGTTTCATAAACGGCGCTTTCTGTGTGCTGATGAACATGCCGCCGCAGCCGATCATGACGCCGCCGCCAAACACGCGACCGGTTTGGAGCGTAAACTGCTCCACAACGCGCATCGCTTCCAAATTGAGCTCAGGCTCCGGAAAGCCGCAGTTGACAATCGCGAACACGGCGCAGTCTTTCTTCTCTTTTGCCTCTTTCGTCGAAAAATCCTGCAAAAAGCGCGTCAACATTCCCGGCAAGCAAAAGAAGTAGAGGGGAAATACCAGCACGATTGCGTCCGCTTCCTGCATGTTCTCAAACGCTGGTAACGTCTCGTGATGCATGATTGCGTGTCTGACGTTGATCAGTGTAGCGTCTATTTGCTCGTTTTTGAGCTGCATTTCGCCGCGCTTTGCGAGTATTTCCGAGACCGCCCAAGATTGGTCTACTTTGGGACTCGCGCTCAGAAGAATAACACGTTTACCCGATTCACTCATAAGGCACCTCCCACACGGCTGAGGCTGACTGCGTTTAGCGCGGAGACGATTTTGTCGTTATCTCGCTCATCGATGATGACCGTAACATTACTGCGATGTTTTTTGTTGATATCGATAAAGAGCTGCGATTCCTCCGGCGAAAGAGTCTCGCCATAGCCAATGAAGACCTGCGCCGCATAGTCGCGATAGCGCGGAGAATGCATGGTGGAGCCATCGTCTCTTGTGATGAAAAACGGCAGCATGTTCGGCAGCCAGCGGTCGATTGCATACTTCATGTTTGCGGAGAATTGACCAAATATAACGGGACAAAGATACACGACCACGTCGCTCGTCATACACGCGCGATTGATCTCGACAATCCCGTCCTTCATGATGCATTCTCCCGGCGTTTTGACCCAGCAGTCGAAGCAGCCACGGCAGAATGCGAGCGAGTCCCGCTCCAGCGTTTTCTCCAAAATGGAGAATCCCTTTGCGGTAAAGTATTCCGTCAATTGTTGTTTGATTTGTTTTTGTCTCGGCGAAAGAAACTCTCCGTCGGAGATCAGATAAGCCTGCATGTGTTCCCTCCACAGATTTGTTATGTAAGGAGTATCACGTTCCTTACTCTTCGTCAAGCAAATTGATCAACACAGTCGCTTTGAAACGGTTTTCAACTTGTGATTCCCTACTATATACGATATAATGTTTTGAAAGTTTGGAGGGATCATACTATGTCTGTTCGCGATTTGGCATTGAGCGCAAAAGCTGCCTCCGGCAAGCTCGCCATCACTTCCGCTAAGACGAGAAACGACGCGCTTGTTGCAATGGCGGACGCGCTGATCACGGCTACGCCAAAGATTTTGCAAGCAAACGCACAAGACGTTCGCCTTGCAAAAGAGCGCGGAGAGAAAGACTCGTTTATCGATCGCCTGACGCTCGATCAAAAGCGCGTGGAAGGCATGGCAAACGGCATGCGCAAGGTATCCCTTCTGCCGGACCCGATCGGCAAGAGCGACGCGGTTTTCGTTCGCCCGAACGGCCTTCGAATTGAGAAGCGCCGCGTGCCGCTTGGCGTCATCGGCATTATCTATGAAGCGCGCCCGAATGTAACAGCGGACGCGATTGCGCTATGCATCAAGAGCGGAAACGCCTGCGTGCTGCGCGGGGGTAGCGAGGCGCTGCTGAGCAACGCCGCCGTTTGCGACGCGCTCAACGAAGCTGCGATTCAAAACGGAATCCCCGATGGCGCGATTGGACTTCTGCGCGATACCGACCGCGCGGCGGCGAACGAAATGATGAAACTCAACGGCCTGATCGACGTGCTGATTCCGCGCGGCGGACACGGCCTCATTCAGAGCGTGATGCAGCAGGCAACCGTTCCGGTGATCGAAACGGGCGTTGGCGTGTGTCATGTGTATATCGACGAGTCGGCCGATCTTGCGATGGCGACGGGCATCATCGAAAACGCAAAATGTTCGCGTCCCTCCGTCTGCAACGCCGCAGAGACGTTGCTTGTTCACGCAAGCGTTGCAACTAAGTGCTTACCCGAAATCGCGAAGCGTTTGGCTGCGCGCGGGGTAGAGCTCAGGTGCGACGAACGCTCCAAGAGTCTCATGCCGGGCTCGATTGACGCCACACAAGAGGATTGGTCGACGGAATACAACGACCTGATTCTCTCGATCAAAGTGGTCGATTCCCTCGAGGAAGCAATTTCACATATCGAAACCTATGGCACGCACCACAGCGACGCGATCGTGACCGAATGTTACCGCACGGCGGAGCGATTCCTAAACGAAGTGAATTCCGCCGCGGTCTATGTCAACGCCTCGACGCGCTTTACGGACGGCGAAGAGTTCGGCTTTGGCGCGGAGATTGGCATCAGCACGCAAAAACTGCATGCAAGAGGACCGATGGGACTGGATGAGTTGACGACGGTCAAGTATGCCATTCGCGGCGAGGGACAGATTCGATAAAACAAATCCGCAGGATAGCGGAAGTAACACACGGGAGAAAGAATGAGCATCAAACTCATCGCACTCGATATTGACGGAACGCTGATCAACCATATGGGTGAGATCAGCCAACGAAACCAAAATGCCATCCGCAGAGCCAGAGAAGAGGGAATTGACGTCATTCTGGCAACCGGTCGTGGACGAATCGCAACGCGCCCGATTTGGAAGGCGCTTGACTTACACGGGCCTTCCATTCAATATGGCGGCGCTATGATTGCGGATATCGACAGCGAGCACGCGCTAGTACTGCACGAGATGGACCCGGCTATCATTCGCGAGGTGCTGGAGTATGCGAAGCAAGCGAATTTGCCCGCGCAGATCTACCTCGACGAGACGGTCATCAGCGAGCAGTTGAGCGAGGCCGCGAGCGGTTATGTCAACCGGCATAAGCTTCAATTTATCGTCGATCCCGACATCCGGAAGAAGTCGTTTCACAATGTGCCGAAGATACTTGTCTTTGCACCGCTTGAGCGGCAGGATGAACTATTTTTTCAGTTTCGGAAGCGTTTTGAAGGAATTGCACAGGTTTCGCGTTCCAGCCCGGGATTCATCGAAATCAACAACCTCGGCATTACGAAAGCCTCTGCGTTGGAGGAGCTCGCCTCATTCTTGCGTATTCCGCGGGAACAGACTGCGGCGATTGGAGACAATTTCTTAGATCAGGAGATGATCGAGTGGGCGGGCCTCGGCGCTTGCGTTGCAGACGGAGCGGAAGAGGTGAAGGCGGTTGCCGATCTGATCGTGCCCGCTTGCGATGAGGACGGCGTCGCCGTCTTGATCGAGCAGCATATTTTAACCAAGTAATAAACCGTGATTTTGAAATCGCGGCTAGGAGGATTCAGCATGTTTAGCATTGGCGTAGATATCGGCGGAAGCAAGATTGCCGCGGGCGTTGTCAGCGAGGATTTCAAGCTCATCAGCAAAAAATCGAGTCCTTTTCCGCACACGGGTGAGCCAAAGGACTCCATCACGACCATTCAGACGCTGATCAGCGGGCTCATCGCCGAAAACGGACTGAAAATGGAGGAGATTTCCGCAATCGGTCTCGCCGTGCCCGGCAGTATCGATTATGATCGCGGCGTGGTCATCGACGCGCACAATCTGGATTATCATAATTTCCCGCTCTGCAAGCTCGTTGGCGATCATTTTCCGGGCATTCGCGTCTATGTGGAAAACGACGCAAACGCGGCAGCGCTCGCCGAGTATTACTGCGGCGCGTTTCGCGGCTGTTCCTTCGGGCTTCTCATCACGATCGGCACCGGAATCGGCGGCGGGCTTGTGATCGATGGCAAGATTTTTATCGGCGGCAAGAAAAACGGGTTTGAATTTGGTCACGCGGTTTTGCTCTTTGG
>JAQVML010000032.1 GCA_028703645.1 Eubacteriales bacterium | reverse complement strand
TATAGCCGAACATGAGCGCGAGCTTCGCGTTGTTTGGCAACGATAACGACTCCCGAACAGAGGCGTCGTAATGATCAAGCCGCTCAAACGCGATGGCGTTTTCCGCGACGCGAACACGTTCTTTCGGCACACCGTCTGCAATGAGATGATTTGCTACCGACTCGCTGCAGCAGACAAAGCGCGAAACCGAGCGAAAATACAGCATGTGCGGCAGCCGCAGGAGCGGGTTTTTCGGCAGCTCGATGTGGTTATGCAGATGCAGCACGGTCTTGACCCGATGACCGCAGGTCTTGCTTGCGAGTAAGGCTGCAATCTTTTGATCAAAATGGATGAAGTGCTCGTGCAAAAGCGTCGCATTTGTTTCCTTCAGCAGCATTCGCACTTGGCGATAGTATGAAAAGAAGCCACCCGTTTTCAGAATCCGCACGTTGTGCGAGAGCGAAAAATCTTGCGCCCATGCGCGCTTACTCGCGCGCGGCGGCAGCACGTAGACCATTTTTCCGCCGCGATCGGTCAAAAGCCGCTCCAACGCGGAAAGGGACGCGATAAAGTTGCCCGCGTACGGCGCGCCGTAGTCGGTCAGGTGGAGGGCTATCTTTTGATTGGCTGCGTTAGTCATGGCAAACACCTTTCATCGCAATCAAGCGATACGTGTTTTTGCAGTGTTCAGTATTTTGGAACGTAGTTATTATACAGGACAACGAGTAACGATCTCAATCCGTTTTGCCAGATTATCCATAAAGCCGAGTTTTTAACGCGAAAAGAAAGAAACCGAAATGAAATGGAGTCTATAACGCTGCGAAGATATATTTTCAGTACAATTAAGTTGCATGCTCTCAGATGGTATAAAAAATGGTATAGTAAAAACTAGATGAAGGCACGCGCATGCGATAGACACCTGTCGCTGTTCGTGCCGAAGCAGTGGCAATCGCCCGCGGCAACAACACAAGGATAAGGAGGAATTTTTGATGAAGCTTCGTAAGCTGACTGTGTTCCTGCTGGTGCTCTTACTCGCTCTTTCCTTTGCCTGTAAAGCAAAAACAGAAGAACCTGCCGTCGCAGTAGCGACCGCAACGCCAGAACTGACTCCCGAACCCGCACTGGACAAAGACCTTGCAATTCTTTACACCAACGACGTACACTGCGCGGTGGATAGCGCAATTGGCTATGCCGGGGTTGCCGCGCTGAAGAATCAATTGGTAGAAGACGGCTGCTATGTTGCGCTTGTCGACGCGGGCGACGCCGTTCAGGGCGACGCGATCGGCACGCTCTCGAAAGGCAGCTATATCATCGACATCATGAACGAGGTGGGATACGACGTTATGACGCCGGGCAACCACGAGTTCGATTATGGCATGGATCGCTTCTTTGAATTGCGGGATATGGCAAAATTCCCGATCATTTCGGCAAACTTCATGGACAGCACCACGGGAAAGACCGTGCTTGACCCGTATGCGATGCTTACCTTCAACGGAATCAAGGTAGCGTTTGTTGGCGTTAGCACGCCGATGACGATCTCCACCTCTACGCCGACGTTCTTTCAGGACGCAAACGGCAACTTCATTTACGACTTTAGCCAAAAAGACGGCGTTGACGCGTTTTATGCGGTGATTCAGGCCGCGGTGGATGCGGCAACTGCCGACGGGGCGGACTACGTCATTGCGCTGACGCACCTTGGAATCGACGCGTCAACATCGCCGTATACATCGAGCGAACTCATCGAGAACACGCGTGGGATCGATGTGGTGATCGATGGGCATTCGCACAGCACGGTGGAATGCGAGCGGGTGAAAAACCTCGATGGTGAGCGCGTGCTCTTGTCGCAGACAGGAACCAAGCTCGAAGCGGTGGGACTCCTTTACATTACGAAGGATGGCAGCATCTCCACCGGGCTGGTCAAGGATTATGCGGAGAAGGACGCGGACACGGAAGCCTATATCGCCACGATTCAGGCGCAGTTTGAAGAGCTGCTCAACGAAGTGGTCGCAAAGACGGATGTCGACCTGACGATCTTCGAACCGGGTACCGATCCCGCCGTACGCATTGTGCGAAACAGCGAGACGAACCTTGGCGACCTGTGCGCGGATGCTTACCGCTACATCTCCGGCGCGGACATCGCGTTTGTCAATGGCGGCGGCGTGCGCACGGATATTCCGAAGGGAGACATCACCTACGGCCAGATCATCAAGGTACATCCGTTTGGAAACGAGCTTTGCATGGTAGAAGCCACCGGACAGGAAATTCTGGATGCGCTGGAGATGGGCGCGCGTGCAACGCCGGAGGAGAACGGCGGATTCCTGCAGGTCTCCGGCCTTACGTATGAAATCCACACCTATGTCCCGTCGTCCGTCAAGGTGGACGAAAATAACATGTTTGTCAGCGTGGCCGGTGAGTATCGCGTGAAAAACGTGATGGTTGGCGGCGAACCGCTCGATCTGACCAAGACGTATACGCTGGCGTGCCATAACTACCTGCTCAAGAATGCGGGAGATGGCTACACCATGTTCCAGGACAACAAATTCCTGCTGGATTCGATCATGATCGACAACCAGGTGCTCATCAACTACATCGTGGACGGGCTGGGCGGCGTGGTCGGCGCGGACTATGCAGACCCGCATGGACAGGGGCGCATTGTCGCGGTTGAGACAGCGCCGTAACAAAGAAGGAATGAACGCAACAAATCGGTCGGATTGCTCCGGCCGATTTGTGTTTTTACGAGATTAAATCGCTTGTAATAACCGAAGCAACTCCTCAAACGGACACACCACGCGCTCCACCGCCGGATGATGGTAAAACACGCAAAAGCCTTCCGCTCCGTCAAAGGGTGCGCTGCTTTCCGACCAAAGCAGGATTCGCTTGTTTTCGGCTGTCGCCAGCGCGATGCCCAGCTCCGCATGCGTGCCAAAACGCCCGGGCAACAGCAGCACGACAAGCTCCGCCTCCGCAACCCCGCGCGATTCGTTGGACGCGACCTCGCGCTTTCGCTCCGCCGGTGCTTTAGAGACGTCTCCATGCGTCGTCCAGTTATAGGTGCGCACGTGACCGCCCGCCTCAAGCGCGGCAGCGGCCTGATTCACTTTTTCGGCGTTTGATACGCCGCTTGCGACATAAAACTTCATATGGAAAGATCAATCCTCATCGTCTTCGCAGGCACACGTGCCGGGAACAGCGCCCTTGGCGAGGTCTTCCGCGCGGAGACCCGGGCCGGGATCACCGAGGAGCCAATGCTTGCGGCAGAGGCCGATGTACTTATCGCTCGCACCGAGCACGACCTGTTCGCCGACCTTGGTGATGCCGCCTTTGCCGTCCAAACGCGCGTTGTTTGTCGCCTTCTTGCCGCACCAGCAGATGGTCTTTACCTCTTCAATCGTGTCCGCGCGGGCGAGCAGACGCGCGCTGCCGGGGAAAAACTCGCCGCGGAAATCCGTCTTGAGGCCATAGCAGATGACCGGAATGTCATAGTTGTCCACGATGGGCAAGAGCATATCCACCTGCTCGACGGAGAGAAACTGTGCCTCGTCGATGATCAAGCAGTCATATTCTCCCGCGCGGACTTTGTCCCAGTCGATCTGGTCAAAGAGAATGCAGTTCGCCTCCAACCCGCTGCGCGAGCGGATGGTATAAACGCCGTCCCGCGTATCCACGCCGGGCTTGATGAGCAGCGCCTTCTTGCATCGCTCCTGATAGTTATACCAAACCATGATGGCGTTTGCGGTCTTGCTGGAACCCATCGCGCCATAACGAAAATAGAGTTTTGCCATAAGTCCTCCGAAATATCAGCGTATGTATCGTTTTGAATCTATTGACAGGAAAGAATGAGTCAGAGAAAGCGCCGCGGCGAATACGCATCGACGCGGCGCCCAATTCGAATTGGTGCCGGTTCAGGCGAAATTACCTGCGACCTTTGTCGTAGGGGATACCCTCGGCTTTCGGTGCGCGAGATTTCTTGCTCGTGAGGATTAAAACGATCATCGTCACGATATACGGCAGCATCAGATAGATATATTCGCTGGCTTTGATGTTTTCAAATTTCGGCAGGAACGGAATGCTTCCGCTATAGGAACCGAGAATTTTGAACAGCGCGAAGAACAGCGAAGCGCCGAGAATATTCAGCGGTTTCCAGTTACCAAATATCATAACCGCGAGAGCTAAGAAGCCGTAGCCTGCAACCGTGGACTGAAACGCGCTGCCGGCTGCCAGCGTATAGGCAAGGCCGCCGATTCCGCCGAGAAAACCGGAGATAAACACGCCGGCGTAGCGCATGCGATAGACGTTGATCCCGACGGAGTCCGCGGCTTGCGGATGCTCGCCGCAGGCGCGTAGGCGAAGGCCGAAGCGCGTTTTATAGAGCAGCACCGCCGCGATGATGAAGAGGAACACCGCCCAAATCGTGGTTTGATAGAAGCTCTTGAACAAAAACGCCTGAAAGAAGCTGCCATTGACCGCGACGCCGAGCGTGGCTTGCGTAATGCGGGACCAGGTGGGAATCAAAATTGTCGTTTGACCCTGACCCTGAATGGCCCAAGTGAGCACGATGGCAAACGCGGGGGCAAACATATTCAGTGCGGTGCCGCCGATGGTCTGATCCGCCTTGAGGTTGACCGAGGCAAACGCGAGTAAAAGCGCGAAGATTGCGCCGGTTGCGGCCGCGACCAGAATCGCGAAAAACATCGCCCATTGCGGATGGGCCGGCCCAAAGCCGCTTGCGTCCATCACACGCAAAAACAGGCAGGAGCACAGCGCGCCGATGATCATGATGCCTTCCAGCGCGATGTTGACCACGCCGCTGCGCTCGGAGAACATGCCGCCTAACGCAACGAGCAGCAGAGGAATCATAAACAGAATGGTAGCGCTAAGAATATCCGCTAAAATACTCATGATTTACTCACCTCGTCTTTCTCTTGAGTAGCAGCATCAGCAGCAACTTCAACAACATCGGCATCGGCATCGGCGGTCAAGGCGGCTTTCGCTTCGGCTGCCGCCGCTTCCTCCGCCTCATCCTCACGGCGCTGTTTCCCGCGCGCAAGCAGTTCACGCGTGAGCAGCGCAAATGCCGCAAGGTAGATGATCACGGAGATGATGATATCGATGATCTCCTTGACGAAATCGGGTTGCATCGCGTCCCCGCCAACCTGAATATAGGAGACAAAGAACGCGGAGAAGATGGTTCCAATCGGGTTGGAGGTTGCCAACAGCGCAACCGGGATGCCGTTGAACCCAGCCGTGAGCAATTGTTTGAGCAGCGTGTATTGGCCCGTTCCCGCGAGGAAATAGAGCCCGCCGCCGACGCCTGCAAACGCGCCAGCGAACACCATCGAAAGCACGATATTCCGCTTGGCAGTAATGCCGGCATAGATGCTCGCGTTGCGATTATAGCCGCAGGCCTTGAGCTCGTAACCAAACGTGGCCTTGCTCAGAATCACCCAAGCGAGAATCGCGAAGAGAATCGCGATAAAGATGCTGATGTTCATGTAGTTGCTCTTCATGAGTGTATCCAGACCCATCCGCGGAATCAACGCGCCAGGGTTTGCCTGGGCAAGGTTTGCGGTGCGATCCATCTGCGCGCCGCCCCAATACTTGGCCAGCATCATGGGCAGGTTGTTGATGGTCAGGTTGACCGCAAACATCGCAATCCAGTTGAACATGATCGAGGTGATGACCTCGTTTACGTTGAACAGCGCTTTGAACAACCCGGGGAAAATGCCCCAGATGGCGCCGCCAATCATTGAAAGAAGCAGACAAACATACCAGGGAAGTTGAAATTGAATCGCGCCGATGAGGGCAAACGCCGCGCCAACGGTGTATTGACCCGTTGCACCGATGTTGAACAAACCGGTTTTAAACGCAAATCCGACCGAAAGGCCCGTCATGATCAGCGGGGCTGCCTGATAGAGTACCTTTGCGAACTTATCGCTGGAGCGAAAGCCGGTCGTGATCAAGCTGATGAACGCGCCGCCTGCTGCTTTTGCGTTGAGCGCATACAACAGGATTAAACCTACGATCAGACCAACACCGATAGAGATCAGCGAGGCGAGAATGCTGGTGCCGCCCGGAATGTGCAGCGAACGTCGTTTCTTCTGTTCCATATCAGTGCACCATCCCTTCTACCGCCTGCTTTTTTGCACCGGCCATAAACAGACCAAGCTCTTCGACTGTGGTTGCCTTCGGGTCAAATTCACCGACGATTTCTCCTTCATACATCACAAGAATGCGGTCGGAGACATTCATGACCTCGTCCAGTTCGAGTGAGACGAGAAAGACCGCCTTGCCGTTATCCCGCGCGGCAACGAGCTGCTTGTGAATGTATTCGATCGCGCCGACGTCAAGGCCGCGCGTAGGCTGAACCGCGATGAGCAGCTCCGGATTCTTATCCAGCTCGCGGGCGACGATGGCCTTCTGCTGGTTGCCGCCGGACATGCTGCGCGCGGTTGTAATCGGGCCCTGCCCGCTGCGAATATCGTATTGCTTGATGAGCTTTTCTGCATACTGACGTACGCTTGGCTTGCGGATGAATCCGTTTTTCTGGAACGCGGGCTCCCAGTATCGTTGCAGCACGAGGTTTTCTTCGAGTGTGTAATCCAATACCAGACCGAATTTTTGCCGGTCCTCGGGAATATGACTCATGCCAAGTTTGCTGCGTTGGCGAATGGGCATCAGTATCGTCTTGACCTTTGCGAGTTCTGCCGCGTTCTGCTTGTTGCGCTTGCGACCGATGAGCACGATAGGCTCACCCTTTATCTTGACCGTCCCGGCGGAAGGCCGCTCCAGACCGGTCAGCGCATAGACGCACTCGGTTTGACCGTTCCCTTCGATGCCCGCGAGGCAGACGATTTCGCCCGCACGCACATGGAAGGAAACATCCTTGACCGCGTTGTTCTTGTGCGACTTGCTAGGCACGGTGAGATGCGACACATCAAGCACAGTTTCGCCGGGTTTTGCATCGTCTTTAGACACGATAAACTCAACGTCTCTGCCGACCATCATGCGGCTGAGCTTTGCCTTATCGGTGTCTTTCACGTCCACGGTGCCGATGCATTTGCCTTTTCGAAGCACGGTGCAGCGGTCGGCAACCGCCATGATCTCGTTGAGCTTATGCGTGATGAACAGGATCGACTTTCCCTCCGCGGCAAACGAGCGCATAATGTGCATCAACTCTTCAATCTCTTGCGGAGTGAGCACTGCGGTAGGTTCGTCGAAGATTAAGATATCGTTGTCGCGGTAGAGCATCTTTAGTATTTCTACGCGCTGCTGCATGCCGACCGAAATATCCTCAACCAGCGCATCGGGGTCGATTTTGAGCACATAGCGCTCGCTGAGTTCCAAAACTTTTTTGCGCGCTTCTTTCTTTTGTAAAAATCCCATCTTGTTCGGTTCAACGCCGAGAATGATGTTCTCCAGCACGGTAAACACCTCAACCAGCTTGAAGTGCTGATGCACCATGCCGATGTTGAGCATATTTGCGTCATTTGGGTTTTTGATGCGGACGAT
Organism: Eubacteriales bacterium; assembly: GCA_028703645.1. Classification (GTDB taxonomy): domain Bacteria; phylum Bacillota; class Clostridia; order Christensenellales; family CAG-138; genus UBA7703. The sequence goes on along the minus strand of JAQVML010000032.1, from coordinate 1,781 downwards.
TTCGCCGTCCTTCTTAATCACACCTTTTTCCGGCTGATATAGGCCAAACAGTACGCTCATCAACGTGCTTTTTCCCGCGCCGTTTTCGCCGAGCAAGGCGTGTATTTCGCCGCGGCGCAGGCGTAGCGTGATGTCGTCGTTGGCTCGGATGCCGGGGAATTCCTTGGTTATATTCAGCATCTCGATGACATATTCGTTCATAATCGGTATCCCTTCCCATTGATTGATAGACGGGCGATGTACGGATGAACCGTTGTTTTTTTATACGGATAAAACAGATTCGTTTGAAAATGGATTGAATTCTATGATGAAGCCGCTTCCTTGCGGCAACGCCCGCAGTAACGGTGTACCAAGCCGCCGGGCAAAAAGAATCGTGCGGTGATGGTCGGAGAAATAAAAGAGGGGCCGGGCTTGAAGCCCAGCCCCTTTTTTGATCGTTTTTTGCTGTCAGCGAAGATCAGACTTTAGTTCTGATAATCAACAGCGATCGTGACGGTGGGCTGTACGTCGATCGCGGGAGAAATGGCGTACTCGCCGCTCTTGACTTTCTCAAAGAGGGTGTTGTACTGATCCAGCGTGAAGGTGCTGAATCTCCAGGAAGCCGGATCGGTCGGCAGACCAACGCAATCCTGCGTGGCACCGAGCTTGTTCTCAACACCGGCATACGCCTCGGACCACTTGCCGCCATTGGCGAGCAGGTCGGAGAGAGCGAGCTTGACGGAGTTTTCGAGTTCCTTCTTCGCGGAGGTGACAACGCGCTCGGAGATACCGGACTGGTCGACGTCAACGCCGATCAGCTTGCCGTTTGCTTCATCAGCAGATGTGATAGCGGAGTAGACGATACCGCCGCCGCAAGCAAAGATGATCTGCGTGCCTTCGGTGTACCAGCCAGCGGTCTTGGTCTTGATTTCGTCGTTCGGTCCGAACGTGCCGGAATACCAGTACTTGATAGAGACATCAGCGGTGTTGCCGAGCTCGGTCGCGGCCTGATTGGCGCCCTGGACATAGCCGAAGCCGTAACGAACGACCGCGGGAACATCGATGCCGCCGAGGAACGCGAGCTTGGTGTAGCCATCCATAACGGCGGCATAGCCAGCGAGGAAGCCGGACTGCTCTTCCTGATAGGTGATCAGCGCGGTGTTCGCCTGAGGTGCGGGCACATCGCCCAGACCAAGGTCGATACCGAGGAACATCACGTCAGGATACTGCTGCGGCAGCTGCTGATAGGTTGCGCCGAAGAGGTAGCCGGGGCAGACGATGACGTTGGCACCCTTTTCGATGGCCGTCTTGATGGTCTCGATGCGGGCTTCGTCGCTGTCTTCAGAAGGACGATAGTAGTTGGCAACTGCACCGTTTGCTTCGGCCCAGTTCTTGCAACCCATCCAGGTGAATTCGTTGAAGGATTTGTCGTCGATGTTGCCGACGTCGGTAACCATAGCGATATTCAGCGCTACGGGAGCCTCGGTGACTTCTGCGGCGGGGGCTTCAGTCGCTGCAGCTTCGGGGGCCGCGGTGACGTCGGCGGTTGCGGCCGGTGTCGCAGCCGGGGCGCATGCCACGACGGACAGGATCATACCCAGAATTAAAAGGACTGTTACGATTTTTTTCATGAGCTTTCCTCCCTGATGATTTTATGCTCTGCATAGTGCAAAGTATGAACAAAGTATAACACAGCCTAAAGTCGGAAACAACACACGGATGCGCGTGTATAATGTAAATTTTGAGCAGATTTCATGCAGGAAAAACCTGTTGACTTGTTTTGGCGCCTCGCGTATAATGAC
>JAQVML010000031.1 GCA_028703645.1 Eubacteriales bacterium | reverse complement strand
AATAGGCGAATATAAAGACTCCATAGGTAAATCCAAAGCAGCGAGGGCAATGACGCCGAAATCGCGGAAACAGGAAACGCTTCACAAGTATATTTCCTGTATTCCAAAATATCGGGAACATCGCCCTTCGCTTTTTTAAAAAAACGATGAGGAGGAGAACTATGCCAAACTTAGTTGAACAGGCAAATGCGCTGCAGGGGAAATTGGTTGAATGGCGCAGACATTTGCATCAAAATCCAGAGGTCAGCATGGAACTGCCGGAGACGGCGGCGTTCGTCAAAGAACGCTTGGAAGAGATGGGGTACGAGCCGGCATATGTCGCAGGGACTGGTGTGGTTGCGCTCGCGGGAAGGAAGAAGCCCGGGAAGTGCTTTCTGCTGCGCGCCGATATGGATGCGCTGCCCATACTCGAAGACACGGATCTGGAATACAAGTCTGTCAACGGTCGCATGCACGCATGCGGACATGATTTTCACACAACGATGCTGCTCGGTGCGGCAAAACTGCTGAAAGAACATGAAGATGAGATTGAAGGCACAGTAAAACTGATGTTCCAACCCGCGGAGGAAACGCTCAAAGGTGCAAAAGCCATGATCGACGCGGGCATTCTGGAAAACCCGCGTGTTGACGCCGCGATGATGATCCACGTTGGTGCGGGCATCCCGAATCTCTCAACCGGTCTTATCATCGTGCCGGACAGCGGAACGTGCACCGCGGCATCGGACTGGTTTGAAATCCATATTAACGGCAAGGGCGGTCACGGCGCGATGCCTGAGATGACCGTTGATCCGCTGAATGTTGCGGCGCACACGCATATCGCCCTTCAGGAGATCAACAGCCGCGAAATTTCCGCAGCAGACAGCGCTGTGGTTACAGTCGGCATGATGTCTGGTGGTACGACGTCCAACGTAATCCCCGATACAGCGGTGCTGAATGGAACAATCCGGACGTTCGACGAAAAGGTCAGACAATTCGTTTTGAAGCGAGTTGTTGAAATCAGCGAAGGTACCGCTAAGGCTTTTCGCGCGGAAACGAAAGCCGACATCATCATTGGCTGTCCTTCCGCCATTTGCGATCAGAAAGCCAGCGATGACGTTCGGAATAGCTTGCGCGAGGTATTCGGTCCCGCTGTGCCCGACCCGGCGATGCTTGGAATGATGAAGATGAACGGGTCCGAGGATTTTTCGTTCGTCACACAGCTGGTCCCATCCGTATTCGTTATGGTTAGCGCAGGCTCGGTAGAAGAGGGGTACCAATATCCGATGCATCACCCCAAAGCAACGTTCAACGAAACTGCGCTGTCTCGGGGAGCGGCGGTCTATGCCGTCGCTGCGTTGGGCTGGCTGAGTAAAAACAAATAAAAAAGGAAAGGTAATACAATGGGGTTTTATGATGTTGCCAACCATTGGCTAATCTACGTAATGGTCACAATCGGTATCGTAATTGTTTTAGGGTTTGCTGTGTTGTCCTTGCGTAAATCATGGAAGCGGGCGCTCGAGATTGGATATACGAAACAACAACTGATGAATGTGACAAAATCGTCCTTGTACTTCACTATTGTTCCTTCAATCGCAATTGTGATTGGCCTATTCAGTCTGGCGGCCTTGCTGGGTATCCCTTGGCCGTGGTGGCGCTTGTCGGTCATCGGCTCGGTCGCATACGAACTAATGGCGGCAGATATGGTGTTCAAATCCGCCAGCGTACAAGTTGCGACCGCGACGAGTACTGATTTTGTATTGATTATGTATGTCATGACGATTGGTATTATTGGTGGATTGGTTACATCTCTGTTTGTGGCCAAAAAAATTCAAACGGGCACGCTAAAGCGTTCCGTCAAAGATCCGCGTTGGGGTGCGCTTGGCAACAGTGTGTTTATGATGACCATCATGGTCGTCTTTCTGGTTCCCGTGATCGTCAATCTCGGGGTCGATTTAATGACGCTCATAACCAGCGCAATAATCACTCTAATTCTGGTATTCATCATCAAAAAAACCGGCGCTAAGTGGCTCAACAACTTTGTGCTCGCCATCAGTTTGCTACTGGCAATGGGCAGCTCCGTTCTTTGGAGCGCTCTCATCAAATAGGGAGGGAAAACGATTATGAGTAAAGAAAAACAAACGACGGAACAATATATCAACTCTGTGCATCGCGTTGGAAGAATCGGCGGCGCAATTATGATTGTGGTCATGATATCCATGCCTATCATTGCTGGGATTTACTTTGATGCAACACCTTCGATTGGGCAGATCATTCAGGCATCCATAGGGCTACTCGCAATATTTGTGCCGATTGCCATTTCCGAAGTTATATCGTATACGCCGGTGCTTGGCAGTTCGATCTACCTGACGCTGGTGACCGGCAATGTGCTAAACCTAAAACTTCCTGTTGCTAATAATGCCATGCATTTGATGGACGTACAATATGGAAGCGAGAAGGCTGATGTAATCGGCAGCATTGCTGTAAGCGTGTCATCGATTTTAACGGTAGTTATTATTGCCCTGGGTATGCTTCTGATGGTTCCCCTTCAACCGGTGTTCAACCTGCCCGCTGTCAAGACGGCGAGTGCTTATGTTCTGCCCGCGTTGTTCGGATCCATGGCGCTCGGCATTTTTAACGATAATCTCGGTGGCGGGATCCGCGCGCCCGGTCGACTCAAGGGTGCCATCGTTCCCACGATCATAGTGCTGACGCTTTCTATTGCGGATAAATACATTCTCAAAACGGGAATGCTCTCTTCGGTGCAGGGCGTATTGATTCTGATGATGCTCCCGATTACGTACTTCATCACAAAGAGCCTTTACAAGAAGGGAAAGATACAGGTAATCCTACCCGAAGGTGAAAAAGCGGACGCAACCGTCCAAGCGGCGGATGAGTAACGGCACTTTCGTGCTGAACAAACCGAGTCCCCAGAATATTCCGGGGACTCGGTTTGTGGTTTCACGTTAACGCAGTAAAATAGAAGCAAGTAAAACTGATGTTCAGACGGCTTCAGAGCCCGTTTTCAGGGCAAATTCAGCCGGTGTCAGGTATGTTAGTGTGCTGTGCGGACGGAGTAGTATATTGCGGGCCGGATTAATCCGGTCTGTTTTTGTGTGAAAGATAATAACCTAAGCTAGAAGACTTTCGACCTGCTCTGCATCAAATTTGAACTTCCAAGCAACACAAAACCCACCCGAAAGGCGGTGTAGATAGAACAATATAGAGATCGGAATCAGCCGTTGCCGTTCTTCGAAAAATAACCGCTCAGGATTGCGAGGCTCTCGTCCCGGAGCACGCCGCCCGTCACCTGCGGCTGGTGCGCGGAGCGGGAGAAGACGATGTCGCAGCAATCACTGCCCTGTTTGCCAATGATGTTGCATAGATCGATGTCGCTCGCGCCGAACACGAGTCTGCCAAGCTTTGTCCAGACCATCGCGCCGCAACACATAAAGCAGGGCTCACAGCTGGAATACAGCGTGTAGTCCGTCAGGTCGGTGATGCGCTCCGCCGAGCAGAAATTGCGTAACAAGCCCGCCTCCGCGTGATACGTTGGATCGGAGCCGGTGTAGATTTGGTTTTCGTTGGTAAACACGATTTCGCCGTCTTTGACCAGCACCGCGCCAAAGGGCTCGTTGCCGTGGTTTACCGCCTGTGCGGAGAGGCGAATCGCCTCTTTCATAAAACGTTCATCTTGCGTCATGATTTGCGTTTCTCCCTCTATCTTGCGCAGAGCTGCGCTAAAAGACTTTTACCATCATATTATGCGAGCGGATTGCGCATTGCAAGGGCCAACAGGATCAAGCAGGAGCAAAACGGAGGGTTATTCCAAAATAGCATACCCCGCCGCAGAGAGCGCGAGGACTGCGCGGTCAAACACCTCCGCTTTGGTCAACAGATAGTCCGTGTTATAGGTGGAGACGGCGAAGATGCTGATGCCTTGATCGGCAAGCAAGCCGGAGATTTCAGCGAGGATGCCCACGAGCGAAAACTCCAGCACACCGCTGACGCGAAACGCTCGCCAGCCGTCCTCACGCGCGATGGCGTTTGCGGGAACAGCGCTCGTTTTGCAGACCAGCGAGAGCTCCTCGTCGGTTTTCGAAAAGAAGACGAACGCTTGCGAAAAATCAACTTCGGATGCGTCCGAAATCTGGCAGACCGTAAACGCCTGCGGTAAAACCTTGAGATTCATTCTTTGCTCCTTGCAATTAGATATCGTTGAAAAGAAAACGCCCGCGGCAATGCTGCGGGCGAGTGTAGATACGTGAGCCTTGCCGTTACGATTTTGTGAAGATCGGCAACGCTTGTATCATGCGATCGACGCAGCCTTCTTCTCCGAGCGCGTCGGAATCCAGGCTGATGTCGAAATGGCTCGCGTCCCGCCAGCTCTCGCCGGTATAAAAACGGTAGTATTCCGCGCGGTTTTCGTCCTGCTCGCAGATATATTTCTTAATCTCCGATTCCGTCATGGCGAGGGAATAGTTTGCGACGCGCGCAATCCTCGCTTCGATGGGCGCGTGGATAAACGTGCGCATCAGATACGGTTTTCCCTTGAGGATTTGATCCGCACAGCGGCCCAATATGATGCAGCTGCTGATCTCGGCAAGCTCGGTGATAATCTTCGCCTGAAACTGGAACAGGTTTTGCTGGCTGGTGAAGTTGTCGCTGTCCGGCGGCAAGACCTCGCCCGTATACACCTTTTGTGCGGCATGCATCATCTCGCGTTTGCCGAGGCGCTCGTCCACTTCCCCAAAGAGCCGTTCGTTGATGCCGCTGACGTCGGAAGCAATGCGCAAGAGCTTTCGGTCATAAAAGGGAATATTGAGCTTGTCGGAGAGCTTTCTTGCGATGTCGTATCCACCGCTGCCTTTTTCACGCGCGATCGTGATTACATAATGTGCCATTATCCAGTCTCCTTCCTCAGGGCGCATTACGCGCCAAGATAAGCCTTGCGAACCCTGTCGTCCTCGGCGAGCTCTTTTGCCGAGCCCTGCATGGAGATTTTGCCTGTCTCAAGCACGTATGCACGGTCTGCGACGGCGAGCGCTTTTTTCGCGTTTTGCTCGACGAGCAGAATCGTGATGCCGCTGTTATGCAGTTGCTCAATGATGGTAAAAATCTCGTTGACCAGAATCGGCGAAAGACCCATGGAGGGTTCGTCCATGAGCAGGATCTTGGGATCCGTCATCAGCGCGCGACCGGTAGCCAGCATTTGTTGCTCGCCGCCGGAGAGCGTGCCGCCGAGCTGACGCGCGCGCTCTTTGAGCCGCGGGAAATGGTGATACACCCGTTCCATGCTGTCGCTGATGCGCTTTACGTCACTTATAATATACGCCCCCATACGCAGGTTTTCCTCTACGGTCATGCGAGAAAAAATATGTCTTCCTTCCGGAACGTGCGCGAGACCCATATTGATGATGGTGTTCGCGGGCACGTTTTGCAGGTTTTTTCCATCGAGCAGAATCTCGCCGGAGGTCGCGCGCAGCAATCCGGAGATGGTATGTAAAATCGTCGTTTTGCCCGCGCCGTTTGCGCCGACCAGGGAGACCAGCTCGCCGTCGTTGACGGTGATGGTGATTCCCTTGATGGCGTGGATTGCGCCGTAATATACGTGAATGTTCTTAATCTCTAACATGCTCTGCCTCCTACTGTCCCAGATAGGCCGCGATGACCTTGGGATTTTTCGCGATCTCTTCAGGCAATCCTTTGGCGATGGTAACGCCATAGTCGATGACCTGAATGCGCTCGCAGACGTTCATCACGAGCGACATATCGTGCTCAATGAGCAAAATCGCGATGCCGAAGCGGTTGCGGATGGCGTTGATGCAATCCAGAAGTTCGGCGGTCTCGGTGGGGTTCATGCCGGCGGCAGGCTCGTCCAGCAGCAACAGTTTCATGTCTGTTGCGAGCGCGCGGGCAATCTCCAGCTTGCGCTGTTGACCGTAAGGCAGGTTTGCCGCGATATAGTCCGCCTTGTCTTCCAGATGAAAGATCGAGAGCAGATCGAGCGCCTTCGTCTTGAGCTCTTTCTCCGTTTTCCAGTAGCGCGGGGTGCGAAAGAGCGAGTCCAGCATGCCGTAATGAATATCCTTGGTGAACGCGACGAGCACGTTTTCCAGCACCGTCATCTGCTTAAACAGACGGATGTTTTGAAAGGTCCGTGCGACGCCCGCTGCGACAAATTGATGTGTTTTTTTGCCGTTGAGCACCTGACCATCGAGCAAAACGGAACCTTCGGTGGGCTTGTAGACGCCCGTGAGCATGTTGAACACCGTCGTCTTGCCCGCGCCGTTGGGGCCGATCAGGCCGACCAACTCGCCTTTGAAGATCTTGATGTTAAAGTCCGACACGGCGACAAGGCCGCCAAATGTAATGCCGAGCTTGCGCGTTTCCAGAATGGGGGTGCGTTCGTCACTCATTGTTCAGCGCCTCCTTGCTTTCCTGTTTTTGGGCCAACCGGTTCTGGCGCTGTCTCTTCATATCCGAAAAGAAATTTCGCAAGGACAGCTCATAGATGCCGAAGATGCCTTTCGGGCGGAACATGATCACGATGATGAGAATGACGGCGTAGACCAGCATCGGGAATGCGAAGATGTTTTGCAGCCACAGGGGCAGCAGCTTGACCCAAACGCCGTTTTTGATTTGATAGTTGACGATGAACATGATGATTGCGGCGACGATGGAGCCGGTGAGCGAACCCATGCCGCCGAGCACGACCATGACGACCACAAACGTGGAGTTCAGGATGCCGCCGTTTGCAAACGCAAACGAGGCCGTGGAGAGCGTTGCGTTAGAGCATGCGTATAGCGCACCGGCAACGCCCGCGAAGAATGCGGAGTAGGCAAACGTAAATACCTTATAAAACGCGGTGTTGATGCCGGAGGCGGAGGCAGCGATTTCATCGTCCCGAATGGCGCGAATGGCCCTGCCATACTTGGAGCGCACATACATGAACATCATCGCCACGCTGATCATCGTGACTGCGAGGGCGACCCAGATATAGGTCACCTTGAGCGCGGTGCCGAAACCAAGGCCGTTTTTATACAGCGAGGCGGAGGCGGAACCCAGCGCGAGGCCTTCCTGACCCGCAAAGGGCAGGTTGTTGATGATGTTGACGATGATCATGCCAAAGCCCAGCGTGATGATGGCGAGATAGTCGCCCTTGAGGCGCAGCGCCGGGATGCCGACCAGCAGGCCGACGATAGCCGCGAGCACACCCGCGATCAGAATGCAGCCGACGAGGACAAGGATGAATGCAGGTCCGCTCTTGTCGCTGAACACGCCCGCGCGCTCGGCTGCGAGTGAGATCAGCGCCGCGGCATACGCGCCGATTGCCATAAAGCCGCAGTGTCCCAGCGAGAGCTGACCCAGAAAGCCCAGCGTCATGTTGAGCGACGCCGCGAGGATGATGAGATAGCAGCACTGCCAAATGCTGGGCGCGATGATGAGCTTGAAGTCGCCCGCCTTGCCGAAGGCCTCCTTGACGAACGAAAAGACGATCAGAAGCACTGCGATCACCAGCGTATTGAGGATATACCCCTGTAGCGTTCTATTCTTGATCATACTTTTTCACCCATATTCTTTCCGAGAATGCCGGCAGGCTTGATGATCAGCACGATGATGAGGATGAGGAACACAAACGCATCCGCCATGCTCGAACTGACATAGCTGGTGGTGAAGGATTCCACAAGACCAATGACAAATCCGCCGAGCATAGCGCCCGGGATGATGCCGATACCACCGAGCACCGCGGCGACAAAGGCCTTGAGACCCAGCATGGAACCCATTGTGGTATAAACCTTGGGATACTGGGCGATATACATAAGAGCGGCGATCGCGGCGAGGCCGGAACCGATGGCAAACGTCGTCACGATCGTGCGATTGACGTTGATGCCCATGAGGATTGAAGCGGACTTGTCCTCGGACACACAGCGCATCGCGCGGCCAATCTTTGTTTTCTGAGTGAACTGGTAGAGAACCACCATAACGACAATGCTGATAAAGATGGTGAGCATCGTCGTCCAGTCCAGCGTAACGTCAGCAATGCGGACGCCGCCGGCTGCGAAAATTTTACTTGCGACCTTCGGGTTCGGGCCGATTTGCGGGATTGCCTGCGCAAGATTTTCCAGAAGAAGGCTGACCGCGATGGCCGTAATGAGCGCCGTCATCGAGGTGCCTTTCTTGCGGACGGGCCGGTAGGCGATCAGCTCGGTCGACATACCGACGAGCGCGCAGACGAGAATCGCAAGAAGCACGGAAACCCAGCCCGGCAGACCAAGAGAGATCATCACGGGAATGGTGAAGATCATCGTATAACCGCCGACCATGATGAAGTCGCCGTGGGCAAAGTTGATCAAACGGATGATGCCGTAGACCATGGTGTAGCCGAGTGCGACGAGTGCATAGATGCTCCCGAGTCGAAGCCCGACAAACAGTGTTTGCAAAAATGTGCTCACTTGTTCGTTCCGCCTTTCGAAATTAATGGCAAAGGAGGCGCGGCGTGAGCCTCGCCTCCTTGTGCCAATCTAGCTGCTTGCGAATGCTTCGTTATTTGAGTTCTTTGATGACGTCGACCAGCTTCGTGGTGACGGAGGTTCCGTCAGACGCGAAGGAGAGGATTGCCGCGCCTTTTGTCGGCGTGCCGGATTGATCCAAAGAGAACACGCCGGTTACGCCTGTGTACACGACAGAGGTGTCAGCGAGCGCATCGCGGACGGCTTTCGGATCGGCCGAGCCGGCCTTTTCGATGGCGGCTTTGTACATATAGACCGCGTCATAGGCAAGCGCGGAGATCGCATTTGGCGTGGAATCGAACATCGCCTTGTATGCAGCGACGAACTTCTGAACCGCGGGGTCCGTATCGGACGGATCATAGTGGTTGGTCCAGTAGACGTTGTTGAAGGCGGTCAGATCGGCACCTTCTACGACGTAATCAGGCGTTCCGTCATAACCATCAGCACCCATGATGATGCCGTTATAACCAGCGGCGCGCGCCTGGGTGACGATGTACGGTCCGATGACGTCATAGTAATAAGGAGCGTAGACGAACTCCACGCCCGAGCTAACCATGGAGGCAAACTGGTTGGTGTAATCCTGAACGTCCAGAGAGGCGGTGGACTCGACGGCTTTGATGTTCAGGCCGTAGGTCGCGGCGGCGGTTGCAAAGGAGTCATACAGACCCTTGGAATAGGTGTCCGCTGCGCAGTAGACCACGCCGACATCCGTGTAACCAGCCTGTTTGGCATAGTAGGCAGCGATTGCGCCCTGGAAACCGTCTGCATAGCAGGCGCGGAACACGTAATCGTCTTCGGTCGTGATGCTGTC
>JAQVML010000030.1 GCA_028703645.1 Eubacteriales bacterium | reverse complement strand
CTTTGTAAGCAACCGCTGCCATCAAATGTTCGGCTCCTTCTCCGGTTCGTTTCAAGCGCTCGATGGCTCCCGTGTTTCGTTTTCGGGTCTTTCTGGCTTTGCCGAGCATGCGATCAACCACTGGTAAGAACCAACGTTACCTAATGAAAGAGTCGCTTTTTGCGGTCCTTGTTTTTTCATTTGGCGTTTATCTCTTCGCCGCATAATCATACGATTCGTGTCGTCTCTATACATTTTTTCTTGTATGACGGAATAAATGCCATTTGACAGACAAAAATCGAGCGATTTCGTCCGCTGTTCATTCGTTTTTTGTATCTGTGCTGGCGAAAGCAGAATCAAAATGTCAATCAAAATCAAACGAATTGTGAAAAGCAGTGCGGTTTTTTTCGATTCATGGTATGTTTAACGCGCATTTCAAGTGTTGATCCGGTCTTTTACCGCCGGATGTGTGAAATATCCGTAACATATTTGGCGGTTATGTTTACATATATATACTAGTCATGTATAATTTCCACGACAGAATGTCTTTCATGCAAGAAAGGATGTGTACCGAATGAAACGCACTATCGCACTGGTTATGAGCTTGCTGATGCTGCTCGTGCTAGTGCCCACCACCGCGCTTGCGGACACCGATGTACACCCATATTTGGAAGTAACCCCGGTTGCGGTCGCCCCGGACACCACACCGACGCTCTTCCAGTTTGGCACCGACCTGACCTTTAACTGGACAAACGCAAACCTTGTCGTCAAGATTTTTGACGATAACGCTGACCCCGCTCCAGCCGGTAGGGTTCTCACACTGGGTACTACGCTCACAGCGGATACCTATGTACTCTACTTCAACGGCGCAATCTATAATCCCGCAACGCCGTATACCTTCCTTGCGTCCGATGTCGGTGTAAAGACCTTGACGGTGAAATACACCTATAAGCCGGCCGGCAACACGAACAGCGTCACGGTAACCAAGGATTTCACAATCTCAATTCAGAGAAACGTCCTTCAGAGCATCACCGTATCCGGCCCTGCACAGGATTCTTACTACGCGGGTGAATACCTGAACCTCAGCGGGCTTGTTGTGAAGGGAATCTACAGCAACATGACTGATCCCGTCGTGCTTGACAGTTCAAAGTATTCGCTCCGTCTTTATAAGGATGATGCAGGCGAGATCAAAAACGAGATTAGCGTCTCTGATCCGCTCACGGTTCAGGATACTCTGAAAGTCAGCGTAACGGAGAAGTATCCGGGGTCTGAGGATGAAGTGACCAAGACGGCTCCCGCGAAGATTGTCGTAGCCGACGCGATTACCTCGCTCTCCATCACGCCTACCGAAAAGGAAGTAACCCTCGGCACAGACGGCCCGTTTTACATCGAGTCTGATGTGGTGAGCAGTGGATCTTTCCCCTATGCCAGCCTGTCTGCCAGTGTGGATAAGCCCGCTATTGCAGCAATCGACACCTCGACGTTAACGACAGATGGTAAAGTAAAGGTCACCCCGCTCTCAATTGGTACTGCGATTGTGACGATTCGAGCTCGCGGCACGGACTATTCCGACCCGCTCAACCCCAAGAACTATTCCAAAACCGTCACCATCACCGTGAAAAAAGAAGATGTTCATGTCAATAGCCTTGTGCTGGATAAGTCCAGCCTTACGCTGCCCGTCAACGGCACCTACACGCTCACCGCAACGGTCGGCCCGGATGATGCAGCTAACAAAACTATCACTTGGTCTGTTGAAACGGATAGAGAAAGTGATGTTTCTGTCGATTCCACCGGAACTGTAAAGGTACTACGCAACTTCAGCGGTGATGTAACGATTACAGCAACCGCAAACGGTACAGCTCCAGGATCAACTATTAAGCAGAACTGCTTAATCTCCGTCAACTCCATTGCGGTCGATGGCATTGCCATCAGCAACACGAGCGCGACGCTCTATAAAGGCAGCTGGAAACAGCTCTCTGCGGTCATTACGCCCAGCGGAGCAGCAGACCCCGCCGTCACTTGGAGCAGCAGCAATGAGAGCATCGTCAAAGTTGACTCGACCGGTAAGATCACCGCGGTTGGAACCATTAAATCCGGAGACACCGTGATCAACGAGGCGGTCATCACAGCGCAGAGCTCCAATGCTTCTGTGTTTGCGACCTGCACGGTTAAGGTGCTCGATGCGGTGCTCATCACGAGCCTGACGCTGAACAAGTCCGAGCTCGCGCTCAACGTTGGCGATGAAGAGACCCTTCAAGTCACCGGTTCGCCCTCAAACGCGACGAATAAGACCTTGCTTTGGAAGAGCAGCAACCCCGAGGTTGCCAGCGTGTCCGCAGGCAAAGTCATCGCGGCTTCCAAGGGTTCCGCCGTCATTCGTGCGGAAGCGACCGACGGCAGCGGCAAGTATGTCTCCTGCGTCGTTACGGTCAACAACATTCAAATCCTCAACGTTTACCTTGATAAGTCCTCGCTTGATCTGAGCGAAGGCGATACGGCAAAGGTTACGGCAACGGTCTATCCTTCCAACGCCACAACCTCAAACCTGAAGTGGACCAGCTCCAATTCTTCCGTTGCAACCGTAGACTCCAAGGGTAACGTGGTTGCGGGCGCAACCAAAGGTTATTCCATCATCACCGCGTCGGCGACCGATGGCAGCGGCAAGTTCGCCGAATGCGTCGTGCTTTCCAAACCCAGAGTGCACGTCACCGGTATGACCATCAATTACGGCACCTCGCTGGATCTGCTCGCGAATGACTCGACCTACCTCAAGGCGACCATCCTGCCGGCAAATGCTACCGTGTCCAATGTTACGTGGTCTTCCTCCAATACCGCCGTTGCAACAGTAGACGCATCGACCGGTTTGTTAAAGGGCTTAACATTGGGAAGTGCAACGATCACTGCAACTGCTGATGGTAAATCCGTTACTATCAATATCAACGTGACCAACACCGAGTATAACTACGGCGTTGCCACAAACTTCAGACGCAGAGTCAACGTTCGCACAAGTGCGAGCGGGCTGAGCAAGGCTGTCGGGTTTGCCTATATCGGCGACACGTTTCGCATTCTCGGCAAGACCGGCAACTGGTACCTGATTCAGTACAACAACACCACGAAGGCTTATATCTGGGCAAGTTACCTGAAAGCCTCCAAGACCAGTTCCTCTTACGTCTCTGCTAACGGCACGACCTCGACCACTGGCCCGTCCGCATCACCGGGGACCGTCACAACGCCGACGAAGGTGACGATCGCCAACTGCCTCTATGCGGTGAACATTCGCGCAAGCGCCAGTACGTCCAGTAAGCGCATTGGCAAAGGAAGCCTCGGCGCGACCTTCACCTACCTCGGCAAAGAGGGCGACTGGTACAAGATTCAGTACAACACCACGACCGTGGCTTATGTCTACGGAACCTTCGTCTCCCTCAGCTAACGGTACGACATCCTGTCAATACGGCGAGCCGCTCTTTGAGCGGCTCGCTTTTTTCGTGCGGCACCTGCTTTTTTTGTAAGCAGCTTTCTGCGCACGCCGCTTTTTCGAAGGCAATATGTCATTTCCGTAGCAAACGTGTGCCCGCTCTAGCAGAGGCAAGGAAGGTTTGTTATACTCAAGAGCATGAGTCACGAAACAGAGCCAACGCTCAAACCAAACTCCAGCCAATCAAAGCCAACGCGAAAACAGCCTTTACAGCGTTTTTGTGTCTTTTTCGCTTCGTTCGCCACGCTCCTTGCGCTGCTGAACTGGGGCACGAAGGCGCGATTTGTCACGCGCTACTATGAGGTCTTTGACGAGAGAATTCACGACGACGTTCGAATCGCTATTCTCAGCGATCTTCATGGGGCGCTCTACGGCAAAAATCAAACCGACCTCGTCGCGGCCCTGGAACAGGCGGCTCCCGATGTCGTGCTTTTATTAGGCGATATCTATGACCAGGACGGAATCGATTCGCACGCAGTCGAACTGGTCGACTCGCTCAGCGGTCGCTTCTCCTGCTTCTTCATACCGGGTAACCACGAGTATAAATCCGGAGATTTCAGCACGATTCGTGATCTGTTGTGCGAGGCGGACATCCCGATTCTCGCGGGAAATTCCACGATAGTGACGATCAACGAGACACAAGTACAACTATTCGGCGTGGATGATGGTCAGGGTGGCAAGTCCAAACAGCTTTGGCAGATAGCGAACGCAGGATCGCAACGAAAGGACGATATCTTCTCGATTCTTGCCATCCATGTGCCAAACGATGTGGAGTCCCATCTGCATTACGGGTTTGATCTGATGCTCTCGGGGCACACGCATGGTGGGCAAATCATCATTCCGCACGTGATCAACGGTCTCTATGCGCCGGGTCAAGGCTTTTTCCCAAAGTATGGCGGCGGGCGCTATGATTTCGGCAAGCAAACGCTCATCATCAGCCGCGGACTCTCGCAAAAGCCGCTCTGGCTGCCGCGTCTAGGCAATCCGCCGGAGCTCACCATCGTTACCCTCAAGCCCGTTTCATGACGAGATGAAAGAAGCTGCGCACATTTCTGCACACAGCTTTTGCCGGATTCGTTTGATTATTCGTAAAAGGTGATCACATCTTCGATCGGTTTGCGCTTTTTCTCGCGCAGGGCGTCGCTCACCGCGTAACCAATCGCGAGGATCAACCGCACACGCGTGCTTTTGGGCAAATCGAACAACTCGCGAATCTTCTGCTCGTTGTGCCAGCCGATGATGCAGGTCGATAGCCCCTGCTCCGTCGCCGCATAGCAAAACTGCGACGCGGAAAATGC
Organism: Eubacteriales bacterium; assembly: GCA_028703645.1. Classification (GTDB taxonomy): domain Bacteria; phylum Bacillota; class Clostridia; order Christensenellales; family CAG-138; genus UBA7703. The sequence goes on along the minus strand of JAQVML010000030.1, from coordinate 4,549 downwards.
GACGTCGATTGGCGCAAAATCCTGACCTTTGAATTTTTGAGAGAGCGACACTTTCAGCACCGTGCTCTCTTCCAATACGACCGCAAACGCCGGACAATCTTTAACAAACTTGTTCATGCCAAGCTCCATCATCAGCGGGCGCAGTTTCTCCGCGAGCTCCGGATTCGTTACGATCAGATAGTGCCACGGCTGTCCGTTGCAGGCGGAAGGCGCAATCCACGCCGCCTCGGCGCAGCGTTGCAGCTTCTCCTTCTCCACCGGTCGATTCGGGTCAAAGTTTCGGCAGCTCTCCCGCCGCTTGATCAAATCAAAATAATCGCTCATGATTTCTTCTCCTTGGCTTGTTCTATTTTCTCCAATGTGTCCGCCAGCATCAACGCCCTGAGTTCCTTTAGATACGGAAACTCGCTTGCGTTTTCCACCGCGTATGTCTGCTGCAGCTCATATTCCAGCGGCAGCCAGGTGCTGATGTCGCTTTCATTGTGCTGAATCACCGCTTCCATCTTGTCGAGTGCTTTATAAAGACGCGCCTCTTTGCTCTCCAGCGCATCCATCTCGGAAAAGAGCGCGCTTAGCTCCCCTTGCTGCGGCTCCGGCAACGTGGCGAGCAGCGATTGAACCGCGTTGACCTCCGTCGCCTCGTGTGCATCAGTCTTGAGGAACGACGGAATATCGCCGGTGATCGCCTCGCCAAAGTCATGGATGACGCACATGCGAAGGAGTTTATTGCCGTCGATCTGGGGAAACTCCGACGCAATCAGCAGCGCAAGCACGCTTAGCCGCCAAGAATGCGCGGCGACCGTCTCCGTAATTCCCCCAACCGTGGTGCTGTGCCGTCCGTTGGTCTTCAGGCACTCCAGCCTGTGTAAAAAGTCGAGCAGTTCGCGTTGTTCCATACGTTGTTCTCCTTCGGGCAGTCGCTTTTCGCATGCCCGCTTTCTCGATCATATCACAAAGCGTTTTTCTTGAACACGCAGGAAGCATATTTGATGGAATAATTTTTAAAAACCGCTTGACTCTGACGTTACGTCATGGTTTACCATAGCATCAGGAGGTGAGGAAACGATGCGTCATTCCATTGGTTCACTCAGCAAGTTGTCCGGCGTTTCCATTCGCGCGCTGCATCACTACGACCAGATCGGTCTTCTGCAGCCGAGCGAGGTCGCGCAGAGCGGATATCGGTATTATGACGACGCAGCGGTAGAGCGGCTCTGGCAAATTTTGTTTTATCGGGAACTGGATTTCCCGCTTGGCGAAATCGCACAGATTCTCTCGTCCCCCGCGTTTGACCGGAATCGCGCGCTGATGGAGCACCGCAACCTGCTCTTGCAGAAGCGTGAGCGATTGGATCGTCTCATCGAGCTTGTCTCCAATGCCATGAAAGGAGAAACAGAAATGGAATTCAAACCGTTTGACACCAGCGAAATCGACTCTTTGCGAAATCAGTATGCCGAAGAAGCCAAAGCACGCTGGGGTAATACCGAAGCGTATCGCGAGAGCACAAAACGTGCCGCGAAATGGACGGAGGCCGACAAAGCCGCAATTGCGGCAAAATCCGGCGAAATCTTCTCCGCGTTTGCGGCGCTGGTCGGCAGCGATCCCGCCTCCGCAGAGGCGCAAGCGCTGGTTGAGCGCTGGAAAGCGTTTATCAGCGAAAGCTACTACACCTGCACCGACGAGATTCTCGCGGGCCTTGGTCAGATGTATATCGCGGACGAGCGATTCGCAAAAAGCATCGATCAATCTGGCGCGGGCACAGCGCAGTTTATGAGCAGCGCCATCGCCGCATACTGCAAGAAGTAAATAAATTCAACGAAAGAATGGCGCGGATGAAACCGCGTCATCTTTCTATGTGTTTGACTCATTTTTAGAGATTATCCCTCTGCATTTTAGCGCGGAACACCAGCACAGCCGCAATCAGCATCGCCACCGCGTAGCCAATCACCCACCATAGATGCGGCATAATCGACGCATAATCGCCGTTGAGCGCCGCTCTGCCCGCGTCGACCGCATGCGCAAACGGCAGCGCATATGCAATCTTTTTAAACACGCCGCCCACCAAGTCCAAATCAAACCACGTTCCGCTGAGCCAGGCGGAGAGGTTGGTCAGGAGCGCACCGCAGATGCCACCTACCTGCTTATCGGTCAGCGCGCTGCCACAGAGCAGACCGATACCGATGAAAAACGCGGCGGCAGGCAGCGAAACAAGCGTCGCCAGCAAAACGTTGAGCGTTAAGCGCATGCCCAGCAGCCCCGCCACCACATAGCAGAATAACACCTGTACGAGCGCCATCGGCAGCAGCGGCATCGTGTAACCCAGAATGTAGTCGGAGGAGCGCATCGGCGAGGCGAACAGGCGCATCAAAAAGGAGGTCGTCCGGTCTTTGCTGATCAGCGTCGCCGAAAAAAGCGCGATAAACGAGAGCCCGAAGATTGCAATTCCCGGGGTCAACTGTTCCAGTTGAAAGAGATCGACAGGGATGTTTCGCTGAATTGCGGTGAGCAACAGCAGCAAAATCACGGGAAACCCGAGTCCAAACGCAAGGTTGAGCGGATCGCGGAGCATTTCTTTTGTGTTTCTGCCGGAAAAAGCCGTCATTGCATTCATGCGATCGCCTCCGTTTCTGTCGCCAGCACGATAAACGCGTCTTCAAAGTTTTTCGCGCCCGTTTGCGCAATCAGTTCCGGCACTGTTCCAATGGCGACCAGCTTGCCCTTTGCCATAACGCCCGCACGGTCGCTAAGCGCTTCCACTTCCTCCAGATAGTGCGTGGTGAGCAATATGGTAACCTGTCCCTTCAAGCGCCGCACAACCGACCAGAGCTCGCGTCGCGCGATGACATCCAACCCCAGCGTCGGCTCATCCAGAAACAGAATCTTCGGGTTTGAAATCAGCGCCATACCGATGCTGAGCCTGCGCTGCATGCCGCCGGAGAGCGTCTTCGCCTTGGCTTTGGCTACCTCCGTCAGCCCTAACTGCTCCGCCATCTCCTGCGCCTGTTGAGCGGCGTTCTTTGCGCTCGCGCCATAGATACGCGCCATCAGCGCGAGGTTTTCCAATACGCTCAAATTTCGCGCGATAGCCGTCTCCTGCGGTGAGACACCGTTGTTCGCCTTTGCGTGAATCGCGTCGCTCACAATGCTGTCCCCAAGCAGCAGCGCGTCCCCGCCGGTCGGCAAGGTCAATCCGCTGAGCATTTTGATCGTGGTCGTTTTGCCCGCGCCGTTCACACCGAGCAGGGCAAACAATTCGCCTTGTTTGATCTCTAGCGTCAGGTTGTCCACCGCGTATTTTGCACCATACTTTTTACTCAGCGCATTGGCTTGAATTGAAAATTCCATATGACCGTCCTTTATCATTCTTTCGCGCGCTTTTCCACGCGCTCCTTGATTTCGTCATAGATTTCTTCGTCAGATTCTCCCGCAGGTCTCTCCGGATCGGGTTCGGCTGTCTTTTGAAAGATCGCACTTGCAACCTGGGAAAGAAAAACATCGTTTTTAATCATCGCAAGCCCCGTCGCCTCATCTCCCAGCACCACGAGACTATCCCCCGGCTGAATGCCGAATATCTCTCGCGCATCCTTTGGGATCACGATCTGGCCTTTTTCGCCGACTTTAACGGTTCCGAATATATGTTTCCCCTTTGGTTCGTACATGAAGCTCCTTCTTTCGTATGACTTGTATGACTTTTCATACTTTTCATTTCTTTATATTTATAACGTAGTGCCGCAATCTTGTCAAGCCCAATCAAAAAATTCGCCCCGTTTTCGAGGCGAATGATGGTTGTATTTCTGTTTGCTTGCGAATGTTTGATCTGTTTCAGCCAAATACGCCGAGGTGTTCTAGCAAAATTTTAAGCCCGATGAGAACCAGCACGATACCGCCAATCAACGTAGCGCGATCCTGATATTTTGCGCCGAACTTCTGCCCAATCGCAACGCCGAGCATCGACAGCAGGCACGTTGTGACTCCGATCGTCGCAACGGACGGTAGTATCTTAACATTGAGAAACGCAAACGAAATGCCGACCGCGAGCGCATCAATGCTAGTCGCAAATGAAAGCCCGATCAGCTCCTTGAGATCGAGCCGATCTTCCACCGGGCAGTCTGCCTCGTCGCCGCTCTTGAGCGCGTCGTAGATCATCTTGCCGCCGATGATGGAGAGGAGCGCAAACACGATCCAATGATCCACGCTGGTGATCAGGTGCTCAAACTGCTTGCCCAGCAGCCAGCCGAACAGCGGCATCAGCGCCTGAAATCCGCCGAAAAAGAGGCCGATGATGCCGGCGCGTTTCCAGCTCATCTTTCTCAGATTCAGTCCCTTGCAAGTAGATACCGCAAATGCGTCCATGGAGAGCGCAACCGCGGTCAAGATCAATTCAATCCAAGTCATCCAAATTCGTCCTTATTCTGTCGTGATTCTAACGTCATCCAGCGTGACGTATTTTCGCGGATATGATCTCCGCCGCCCGCTCCATGTTGCGCGCGTCCTCCTCCGAAAACCGGCCCGGCAGTGGACTGTCGATATCCAGCACGCCGAAGGGTTCGCC
>JAQVML010000029.1 GCA_028703645.1 Eubacteriales bacterium | reverse complement strand
GGCAAGCACATGATCGCGCGTCTCCGGAAGCACCTGCTCCGGGTGATTGAGCACGCGTGAGATTGTGGCAACAGATACACCGGCCATCTCGGCCACTTTGCGAATGTTCATAAATCCCCCACGTCGCTCCTTTGCGATGATATACCATTATATCACGCGGGGACTTTCCGCTTCAAGAAGGCGATCCTGAAATCGGTTTCCATGCAATTATAAAACATTTTCCGTCATTTTTCCGTTATTTTTTAAGATGATAACGCGTTTATGGCGTGATAATGAAATTTTTCTTCTTGTTTACGTCATATTTTATTGACAAGCATGCCCTAATTCGAGTACATTAATTCCGTCGGATGTAATTAGTTACATTCAAAAATAGAATACGGATATGGAGGTCGTCTTATGGAGAAATCCAAGCAGCAGCATGTAGACGTAGACTACTCGCTGGAAGCGGTTCCCTCTAATGCGCGTGAGCGCAAAGGCTTCTGGTCGATGTTTGTCATCATGCTCGGGTTCACATTCTTTTCCGCCAGCATGAGCGTTGGTGCCAAAATGGCAAACGGACTGGATCTTTCCGGGTTTGTCTGGGCAATCCTCATCGGCGGTATCATTCTGGGCGCATACACCGGCGTGCTCGCCTACATCGGCAGCAAGACCGGCTTGAGCCTTGATCTGTTGGCGCATCGCTCTTTTGGCACGTTTGGCTCCTTCCTTCCCTCCGCATTGATCAGCTTCACCCAAATCGGTTGGTTCGGTGTTGGTGTTGCCATGTTTGCAATTCCGGCTGCGGAGCTTCTCCACATCAGCCCGTGGATTCTCGTCATCATCGCCGGCGCGTGCATGACTTCCTCCGCTTACTTCGGCATGAAGGGTCTGGAGATCGTCAGTTTCGTGTCCGTTCCGCTGATCGCGATCCTCGGCATCTATTCTATGGTAACGGCAACCACGGCGGGCGGCGGGCTTGTCGCGATCTTTTCCAAATCCGCGGGCAGCCTCACGCTGTTTGCAGCGATTGGTATGGTCATCGGCTCCTTCGTCTCCGGCGGTACGGCAACGCCAAACTTCGTCCGGTTCGCGAAAAACCATATCGTGGCAGTTGTGACGACGGTTGTCGCGTTCTTCATCGGCAACACGCTGATGTTCGCCTTTGGCGCAGTCGGCGGCGCATTCACCGGTAAGGACGACATCTTCTATGTCATGATCGCGCAAGGTCTGGCGATTCCCGCTCTGATCGTTCTGGGTGCAAATATCTGGACGACGAACGACAACGCGCTGTACACCTCCGGTCTTGGTCTTTCCAACATCACCAAGATTCGCAAGCGTCCGATGGTGCTCATCGCGGGTATCGTCGGCACCGTCACCGCAATCTGGCTTTACAACAACTTCATCGGCTGGCTGAGCTTCCTCAACGCGACGCTCCCGCCGATCGGCGCAATCATCATGCTCGACTACTTCCTCAACAAACCTGCTTATGCCGAAGGCACAACCGACGAGCGCAAGGTCAATTGGGCGGCGATCGCCGGCGTGATCGCGGGCGCATTGGTCGGAAACTTTGTGAAATGGGGCATTGCCGCCATCAACGCGATGGTCGTTGCCAGCGTCATCTACTTCCTCGGAACAAAGCTTCTTTACAAAAAATAATGTTCCTCGCGCTTTCGTAAACGCGGAGTATGTTTACCCCCTAATAAAAAACACTTCGATTCCATTGCGCAATTGCCGTCCGGTCTTCCGGGCGGCTTTGCGTTTGGCCGGGTTTTTGACCTTGAAAGTCAAACGCTAAGCAAAACATCACAACCGGATTATTTCCCATATCAAAAAAGACGCCGCTGAGAAAGCGACGTCCGAGTCAACCCACACTTGCAATAAACGGTGTTTTACGCCGGGTAATACGTGATCGCGAAATCCAGCAAAGCCTTGATCTGCGGAAGATTGTAGAGAGCAAGCCCGACTGCCGCCGCCAAATAGACCGGCGCGGTGTATTTCTCCATATGGAGCCAAGCGAAAAACTTTTGCATCAGCAGCACGAGCAGAATAAAGAACGCCCAGCCGAAATATTTCGTGTAGAGGAACATCCCGTTTTCGCTTGTCCCCCAGCCAAAGAGGCAGATCACGGCGAAGGAGAGCAGCACCAAAAAGAGACTCACTTTGGAAAGAATCTGCTTTCGATTCAGCAAGAATCCAACCAGCGCCAGCGCAAACAGGATCACGCCCGCGATGCTGAGCGCGGTAACAGGCAACTCGTGCCAAACCATCTTTCCCACCGCGATCTCTTTCCACTCGTTGAGCTCGCTCGTCATGACGATCGGCCCGGCGTTGGCGGCGAAGAATGTGCTGCTCACATGCGCGAAATACTGCATCAGTTTTTGCAGGAACGAGCCGGACACGTTGGTATACGAAAAAAGATGCGTCACATGCTGATAACTCAGCAGCACGTCCAGACAGCCAAAGGCGAACAACGCGCCCAAACCCTTGACGCCGGTGAGCAAAACCGTCTTGATCGTGCTGCCAAGCGACGGCTTATGATCCGTCCGCTCGGTCAAGAACGCCAGCGCAGCGCTTGTAATCATCGTGCCTGCCGCGCCGATGATGAGATAGTCTTCGCGCCGGTTGTGCCGAATCAAGCGGTATAAGAAGAGCGCAATCCAGAATGTAGCGATGATGTACTGCTCCGGAAAGAACGAAAACAGAAAACCGCTATAACTCGCCAGCGCGAGTACGAGCAGACTCAGCCTTTGACCCAGGTTGCAGTTTGGAATCATCTTGATCAACAGATACCAGGTCACGACATGAATCGGAACCTGCGCCATCGTCAGCACCATCGCCTGCGCGTTGCCAAAGGGCAGCAGGAAGGACAGTAAGTACGGAATGCTCAAAAACGGTGCGGTAAAGAGCGCAAACAGAGGCGAGCGAATGTCGTTTTCAACTCCGCCAATCCGAAAATAGGACAGATAATTGATACACGCGCCGGAATCGGACGAATACAGCAAGTCGCACTCCAGCACGGGATGCGCAAACGCGTTGGTGCGCAGATACAGCGCCGCGACCGCCACCATCAGGATCGCGGAGACCCCGGCGATAAACCAAAACTCCGCCGCTTGAAAATCCGCCGCAATGTCTTTTGCGATCGGCAGCAAGAGCGCGTAAAAATAGCGAACCGCGCAAAACGCAAACCACATTGCCGCCACGACCAGAATCACGCTGATGGAGCGGACGAGCAAGCTTGCCTCGATGCCGAGTCGATTTTGCAGCACCACGATGATTTTGGAATCTCCGAACGTATTCTGAAAAATCGCCATCGGAGCAAGGCAAATTCCCAGCGCAACCAGCGTAAAAAAGAGATTCCACGCCCAGAAACGCGGTCTCCGCTCGATCACTCTTCGGTCATATTTCGTCCAGAAAAAAAGCGCAATCATGGACAGAGGCAGCACCTTGACCATGCTGATAGACCTTGCGTTTAGCAAAAACAGGGCGCACGCGGAGAGGATCAGCAATACTTGCTGAAATAAAAACCGCAGTCGTAACGATTGTTTCATCTTGATTCCCCCACATGGCTTGCTCTCTTGCTCGTGTGAATTGTAGCATGCCTCATAGCACGAGACAAGTTTTTCATCGTCTGTCCCGCGGTGTATTGGCCGCGATCGATTCCGAAAATAGGTACTCTTCACGCTCAAGACGCTGCTTGTTTCTCCGTCGATCCGATCCATCCAAACGGGAAAAATTGCTGTCGCGTCGGCCTTTTTTGATTCGTTGCGTCTTGTATCAATCTGGACTTATGGTCGGCGCAATAGTACAATATGAGAAAATCACGGCGAGGATAACAGAATGAATATTGCCCTGCGCACGAAAACCAAGTGGATTCCGACGCTGTCGCTTGTGTATTTGGCGATTCCGGTCTTGCTGTTCCTCTCTTTTTGGATCAAGCCTCTTGTCTCCGTTCCGCTGATTGCGCTGATTCTCTATAGCCTGTTTCGAACCTATCAAAACACAAATCCATTTCAGTTGGAGAAGCCAAGCGCAAAAGGAAAAGTCGTATGGATTCTCGCAATCCTGTTTGTTTGGGTGTTGCTTTCCGGCATCGGCGGGTTTGTTTGGCAAAACCGCTGGGATCATATGTTTCGCAACGCGCTCTTTCAGGATTTGGTGAAGTATGATTGGCCGGTCATCGATACGAGCCTCGGATCGACGAGACTGCTTTGCTACAATTTCGGATTCTGGCTTCCCAGCGCGCTGATCGGCAAAGCGCTCGGCATGCAAGCGGGGTATGTCTTTCAGCTCATCTGGGCTTTTTTCGGGGTCGCTCTTGCGTTCGCGCTCCTCTGCGAACGTCTGGGCAAAGTCAGCATGACTGCGCTCATCCTCTTTCTTGTGTTCAGCGGTCTCGATATCGTGCTGTTCTTTCTGGGGAAAATTCACTCGCATGAGCTCAACACCGCGCTGGGCGAGCTGCTGCAAGGAACGCATTTGGAGCTGAAGCTCTATCAGTTCAGCTCCGCATCCAATACGACCCTGCTATTTTGGGTTTATAATCAGATTATCCCGTTCTGGGTCGCCTTCCTGCTGCTCCTGCGGGAAACCAGCAATCGAAGCAGGCTCTTTGTCTTTATGCTGATGCTGCTGTATTCGCCATTTCCTGCGGTCGGCACGCTTCCGCTGCTGGTCTACCAGTTCTTTCAAAAGTCAAATTTCGAAGGCTTGACCAGAGCGGATCGCATGCGCTCTTTTCTGCGCAATACGGTAACGATTCCAAACCTCACAGGCTTCGTCGTCTGCCTTCTCATTTCGCTGTTCTATATGAGCAACATCGCGACCGGCTCCGTTGGCTTGATTCCGCTCAACACGGGTTCGTTGATGGAGTTCGGGTTGTATTTTTCGACCGAGTTCTTGGTCTTTCTGGTCTTTATTCTGCTTGATCGAAAATCCGATCCCGTTTATTGGATTTTGTTGGGTTCCATGATCGTCTTCAGCTTTATCACGCTAGGCAACAACTATGATTTCGGTTGGCGAACCTGCATTCCCGCGGCTTTTTATACGATGCTGCTGATCGCGAAGATTTTGACCGAGCCTGCGCCGAAGCGGAAGCTCTTGCGAATCGCGCTGATCGCCGTGCTCGTCATCGGCAGCGTTACCCCCGCGATGGAGGTGTTGCGCACGGTTGAAAACACGACGGCTGTCTGCACGGGTGTATCCACGGAGCCGCTGATGAGCGATTCTCTGGATTCGGTTTTCGATCAGGCGAACAACAAATGTTATGATAACTTCATCGGTGTAAGCGATTCCGTCTTCGCAGAATATTTTCTCGCGAAATAGCGCATTGAAAAAGCTTGGATTTGGCTTTCTACAAAAACCCTTATTTCACATTCAACCTTCAACTTGGAGAAAACGAAAAACAGGAGCGCTGGCAAAGGGATAAAAAATCCTTTTGCCAGCGCTCTATTAAATTCTGAAACGGACGAAGCGCAGCGTATTGCGCACCGTCTTCCAGCGTTCATTGCGATGGGGTCTTTAAAACGTGACTTCTCCGTCATGCGCCAGCAGCGAAACGGAAGAAACACCCGCAATCTGCGCAATCTCGGTGATCAGTTCCCGCTCCTTGGTGAGCCGGACTTCAATGACCATATCAAATTCCTGATTCGAGATGGTTCTGGATTTCACGTTGTGGTACTTGCAGTAGCTATTCGTCACTTTCATAATCGCTTCTTCCAGATCGACATGGCTCGCGTTGATCACGAGCAGCTTGGAAGCCTTGCCAAGCGTAAACCAATCCAGAAAAAACATGCCTACGGTAATGATCACAGACAGTATCATCGCAATCAGCGCAAGTCCCGCGCCGCAGATGATGCCAATGCTAATGGCCCAGAACAGGAACGCCAGATCGATCGGGTCCTTGATCGCGGTTCGAAAGCGCACGATGGACAGCGCGCCGACCATGCCCAGCGAAATGACGATGTTCGACTGAATCGTGAGTATGATTGCGCCGGTGATCACGGCGATGATCGGCAGCGAGATCACGAAATTTTTATCGAAGAACGACTTTCTGGTCAAAACGCGGTAGGCAATAAAGATGTACAGCCCGAACGCCGCGCACAATAATAGGCAGACGATGGCTTTGTAGCCCGTAATTTCGCTGGCTGCATACCCTTCTAAAAAGGATGTCTCAAAAATGTCTGTAAAGCTCATAACAGTACCCCACTCGATAAATTATACTTGCTGCAATAATAATATTTTGACAATGCCGTTCTCGGTAAACCGTTTGTCTGTAAGCACTGCTTAATATAATCGGGCAAAAACTGATCCCACTTCACTTCCATCACCTGCTGCCCGGACTCCATGATTAGCCGCTTGGCAATGTCTTTTTCAAAAAACCGACTGATCTGGTTGGAGGAAGCGATGTTCCTGTCAAACGTGACCCGCACATTGCCCAGTTGATAGACATATGGAATTCGGTCATAGTCGACAATCACCACGGGATGCAGCTTTTGCCGTTGACTGCGCGCGGCAAACTCGAGCAGCAGCTGCGGAGAATCGCCGTTTAGCGCGATCTCCTGTCCAGCGATCAACTGTTCTGCCTGCGCGATGGTAATCCTACAGGAGTCCTTCATTGTCATGCCGCGACACTTTTGCTTTTTCTCCAAAAAAATGCCCGTCATGTCGTTGTTGTAAACGCGGAGTCTAAATTTATCACGCGGCTCCGTCCCGTTTTCGTTGGCGTAGTATGCGGTATGAAACACATCGTCAAAATAAAGACTTCTGATGTTATAAGACCCGTTTTGAAACGCGTGATCGTCTATTTTCATGATGCCTTTGATCCGGCACTTGATGATTTCGGCCTGCACCGCCGTGCAGACATATTTATACTCGTGCCGGTAATTCATTGCTGGTTTCACTTTCCGCCCCCCTTCCCGCGCCGAAAACCGCCGTTTTGCCGGACGTATGCGACGACGAGCACGGCTGCAAGAACGCCAAATATCGGCAGCATGACGAGTGTCGTATTACTGTTGAATGGAATATCATCCCGGCTATTCTCTTCTTCTCGCGCTGCCTCCATTGCTTTTTGATAGTTTTCGGCATAATGGAGCATATAATCGTCCAGAAACCCAAATATATACTTGGGTCGGTTGAGAAAGAACGTGTATAACGTATCGTTTCCCTCTTGATACGGCAAGGTTTCTAATAAGCGCTGCACCCGGTCCGGATCAAAGTTGTTTGCCGCAATCTCCAGAAACGTGTTGTAAAACTGTTTGCGAAAATCCGCGTTGGCCATGAATGCGTTGATCGTCGGGTCTTCGATCGGCCCTACGGCTCCAAAAGGGAAATACTCAATAAAGTAGTCGAATTGATAGGCATACTCGATGTTCTTAGATTTTATGCTCTCGATCAAGAAGAACGAGCTGGTAGACGTCGCGTGATCCAGATCGTAGATGCCAAAGCGCCACTTCCCGTTCTCATATCCGTCGTTTCGCGCCTCGATTGAGCGCCACATCATAGAATTGATGTTAAACACATTTGCATCTACATTGTTCCAGTAGCTGTTCGTAACATACCAGTCGATCAAGCTCTGGATATCAATCATGTTGCATGCTTTTTGATAATTTGCGTCAATACTCAGATCGGTAGAGGATAAAAAGGACATCAATTGCTGATAGTATTGCATCGCTTCACCGTTGCCCTCGGGAAAATGATTGATCTTGATGAACGCAATGTTGTTCTCGTCCATCCCGTATTTGTTGCTCAGATAATATTCGTCTACGCGGGTCAGCAGAGAATAGAGTCCCCAAAACTCACCGTTGAAATATAGATTGACCGTCTGATATTCCTGCGTGGTCAAGTCGCGATCGGAAACCAACGAAGAGAGGAATCCTTCTTGTTGCGGAATATCTCTGTGGCGCAAGATCAGCGAATCGGTCGGGGTTGAAAACAAGGGATATGCAATGGTGTCGTTGCCGTCATATTCGCTGCGCGCGAACAGTGTAAAGTCCTTTTGTACGCCATCTCTCGTCGACGTTCCCCTGAGCCGGACGCCGAGATTCTGCTCAAAAACATAGTTGCCATCTGCATCGTAATAGGTAAAGAGCGCCTCTCTTTCCCACTTCTCCATCAAATAGTTCGTATAGATTCCCCGTGTCTCGTCAAATAGATTGACAGGGTCGCTTACCAGCGAGACGGTGGGCAACTGCTCAGCCGGCTCTGTTGCGTCAGGCTTTTTTCCGTTACGTTCAGCTGTTTCATGCGCAAAAAAGTATTCCTTTGTGACGATTTCGCTGTGATTTCCGGCTGGATCGTATACGATTGCGCGAATGACACTCGCCTTATCCACGGGTTGTGTTTCCATAGCGCCGGCGAGTGCATGGATCGTGTTCTCGTCTGCGGATCTGTCTGCTACATAGATCGCTTCGCTGTATAAACTGGATTGATCGGTCGGCACGGAGGAATCGAGTGTGTAATAGATTTTGCAATTCTCGGGCGCGCTTAATGTCAGAAAGAATCCTTTCTCATATAACCCGCTGTCACTGCTAAATTCGGGAGAGGCAACTCCCGCGCTGTGCTGAAAGGTGCTCATGACGCCGGATTCGGCGCTATCATATAAGATCACTTTCTTGTCGGTTAACTCATAATCGGGGTGAAACAGATACAGCACGGCGGCGAGCAAAACGCAAAAAAAGCCTGTCGTTACAAGCAGCAACATGTACTTTAGCGTTTTCTTGCGATCCATATAAACCCCATTTTACATTTTCTAACTAAATCTAGCACAATCATGCTCTATTATCAACATTTGATCAAATCTCGTGCCAGATTCCTGCGGGGTATTCCGTCTGTTTGACATGGCTGCGTTTCCAACAGTCCCGATATGATCGCAACGGGTACGCGGGAAGACGTCGCCATCATCCTTGGCCACGCGAGCGGTGAGTCATCGAGCAATGTGATTTTCGCAAGATCATCGACGACACGCGCGATCCGTATCATCACTTTCATCCAAAGAGAAATTTGTCTGGAGTGATCTCTGTGTCACGGACGCGGACGGCAACGCGTGTCCGCGCATGAAAAACGATACGTTTTTAGAGACACCCGGCTCCCGCGCATCAAAGCGACCGATCTTTCCATTGGCAACAACCACGGATATATCTGCTTCGAGTTGCCCGCTTTGTTGGATTTCTCCAAGTTGACGCTGGTGTGTGCCGCGGAAGATTCCGCGCAAAAGATCGCCCTCTCGCCGAGCGAAAGCAAGTAATAGAATAAAAACGCGCTGCCGCGCGATGAATCAGAGTAAGACAATATGAGGCTGTCCAGAAAGATATTTTCTTCCATGGACAGTCTCATAATATAGCTTGGGTCATCGCGGGCAGATGTATACTATCTTACTCTTGACA
>JAQVML010000028.1 GCA_028703645.1 Eubacteriales bacterium | reverse complement strand
GAACTACTGTTTTCTACGATTGATTCGCCGCTTTGTGCGCAAGTCACGCTCCCGATCGCTCGCGTTCGTTGCAATTTTACCGTAGCTTCGTTATACTAATATTACTTTTTGAGCAATTCGTGGAGGTTTGTTTCGTATGCATTCTGATATCGCAATCATCGGCGGCGGCCCCGCCGGGTTAACCGCGGGACTTTACGCGGCACGCGGCGGCGCAAGCGTCACACTATATGAAGAACTCTTTCCCGGCGGGCAGATTGCAAAGACACCGCTGGTAGAAAACTATCCCGGCTTTCCGGACGGCGTGGTCGGCTATGAGGTCGGCTCGCTTCTGCAAAAGCAGGCGGAAAAATTCGGCCTCAAGGTGGAATATGCGGGCGCAACCGGCTTGATTCTGGAAGAGAACCCGAAGCGCATCATTCTGCCCGACCGCGAGGACACGGCAAAAGCCGTCATCCTCTGCATGGGTGCGCACGCGCGATCCCTCGGCATCCCGCGCGAAGAAGCGCTCGTCGGCGCGGGCGTCAGCTATTGCGCAACCTGCGACGGCGCATTTTTTAAAGAAAAAGCGGTCGCAGTGGTCGGCGGCGGCGACACGGCGATTTCGGACGCGCTGTATCTCTCGCGCTTTTGCACGAGTGTCACCGTCGTACACCGCAGAGACGAATTCCGCGCGGCAGCGGTGCTGGTGGAAAAAGCCAAACAGGTGCCGAACATCCACTTTGCAACCTCCTGTGTGCCGCTGAACCTGGTCGGTGAATGCTGTGTGGAAGGCCTCGAAATCATGGATCTCAAGACCTCTACGCCCCGCGTGCTGCCCGTCTCCGGCGTGTTCGTCGCGGTCGGCATCACGCCGCAGAGCGCGCTGGTCAAGGGCGTCGTCAACCTGAACGAAGGCGGCAGCATCCTCACCGACGAACTGATGAAGACCAACATCCCCGGCGTTTATGCCGCGGGCGATATCCGCAACACGCCGCTTCGCCAGGTGATCACCGCTTGTGCAGACGGCGCAATTGCCGCAACCAGCTCGCTGGAGTTCATCTCCTGCCACTGAGCGCGAGCTGACCCGGGCACAACGGCATTCCTTGCCGTAGGAAACGACATTCGAGACAGGAGAAAGCAAACTCTATGGGTAGACTTTTTGGAACAGATGGCGTACGCGGCATTGCAAACCGCGATTTGAGCTGTGATCTCGCGTTTAAAATCGGTGCGGTCGGTGCCTATGTGCTCACCAACGAGGTGCATTCCCCGCGTATTCTGATCGGTATGGATACGCGTAAGTCCGGCCCGATGCTGGGCGCCGCGCTCTCCGCGGGCGTCTGCTCCGTGGGCGGCGACGTGCTGGATGTCGGCATTCTGCCCACACCCGCGATGGCGTATCTGGTTCGCTTGTATGAAGCGGACGCGGCGGTCATGATCTCGGCCAGCCACAACCCCATGGAATACAACGGCATCAAATGGTTTGATAAAAACGGTTTTAAGCTCTCGGACGAGATTGAAGACCGCATCGAATCCATCATTCAAAGCGGCGAAGAGCTGCCCCGTCCCGAAGGGCGCGAGGTCGGCCGCGTCATCCCCGCGGTTCGCGCAAGAAAGGATTATTGCGACTATCTCGTGGAGCAATCGGAATATCGCTTTGAGGGACTTCGAATCGTGCTGGACTGCGCGCACGGCGCGTCTTCGTTCATCGCCAAAGAGGTGTTTGAGCGCCTCGGTGCGGAAGTCATCGCAAAATCCAGCGCGCCCGACGGCATCAACATCAACGACCACTGCGGCAGCACACACCCGGAGCGTCTGCAAGAGATGGTGGTCAACTACGGCGCGGACCTCGGCTTTGCGTTTGACGGAGACGCGGATCGATTGATCTCCTGCGACGAATACGGCAACATCGTAGACGGCGACCAGGCGATGGGCATTCTGGCCCTGCACATGCACAGCAAGGGCACGCTCGCGAAAGACACGCTGGTGCTGACCGTGATGAGCAACCTCGGCCTCAAAAACGCGCTCAAGGAAGCGGGCATCAGCATTGTCGAAACAAAGGTCGGCGACCGCTACGTGCTGGAGAGTATGCTGGCAAACGGCTACTCCATCGGCGGCGAACAGAGCGGGCACATCATACTGCTTGCGAAAAACACCACGGGCGACGGCATGATGAGCGCGCTGTCTCTGCTCGGCGTCGTCGCGGAGACGAAGAAGCGCCTAAGCAAACTCGCTTCTCGCATTCCGCAATATCCGCAGGTGCTGGTCAACGTCATTGTCGATAACGACGTAAAGGCAAACGCGCTGGCGGACGAAGAGCTTGCCGCGCTTACGAAAGAGATTGAAGACAAGCTCGGCAAAAACGGGCGCGTGCTCATCCGCGCCAGCGGCACGGAGCCGCTCGTGCGCATCATGATCGAAGGACAGGACGAGCAGTCCATCCTCGACCAGGCGCTGTCGCTCGCGCACATCATCGTGCGCAAATACAACGGCAAAATCCGTACCTGATTGATAAAAGACGTGTCACCAGACCGATAGAAAGAGTTTGACCATATGCTGACAAAGGCGCAAAAAAACGAAGCGCTCGCGATTTTACGCGCGACGTATCCAAACGCAAAGCCCGCGCTGAACTTCAGCTCACCATTTGAGCTATTGGTGGCGACGATCCTCTCCGCGCAGAGCACGGACGTGATGGTGAACAAGTGTACGCAAGAGTTATTCCCCGTCGCCAACACGCCGGAAGCGATTGCCGCCATGACGGAGGAGGAGCTCTTTCCCTACATCAAGCGCTGCGGCTTTTTCAACACGAAAGGGCGGCATATCCTCGAAACCGCGCGCATCCTCGCGACCCAATACGGCGGCGAAGTGCCCGCGAGCATTGAGACGCTGCAAACCCTGCCCGGCGTCGGCAAAAAGACCGCAAATGTGGTCGCGAGCAACGCCTTTGGCATCCCCGCCATCGCGGTGGACACGCACGTGTTCCGCGTGAGCAATCGCATCGGGCTTGCCAATGCGAAAAACGTGGAAAAGACTGAGGAACAGCTGCAAAAGGCGATTCCGCGTGAGGACTGGACAGCCGCGCACCACTGGCTCATCTACCACGGGCGGCAGATCTGCGACGCGCGAAAGCCAAAGTGTGAAATCTGTCCTTTAAGCCATCTCTGCTTATTTTATCAGGGCGGAAAACAGGCGGCGAAAAAAACCGCCACGAAGAAGCCGGCAAGCACCAAAACAACACAGAAAGATTAGGTTAACACCATGCAATTTGTCGATAAAGCGCGCATCGTCGTCAAGGCCGGAAGCGGCGGAGACGGGCACGCCTCCTTCCATCGTGAAAAGTATGTACAGCAGGGCGGCCCGGACGGCGGAGACGGCGGACGCGGAGGCGACCTCGTGTTCTATGCCGATCCGCATATGTCCACACTGCTGGACTTTAAGTATCAGCGCTTTTACCGCGCGGAAAATGGCGAGCCGGGCGGTGCGGCTCTTTGCACGGGCAAAAACGGCAAGCAGCTTACCATCCGTGTCCCCGTCGGCACCATCGTGCGGGATGTGGAGAGCGGCGCGATCCTCGCGGACATGAGCGAAGGAGACAAGGAGCGCGTTATCCTCCGTGGCGGACGCGGCGGCAAGGGCAATGCAAAGTTCGCAACGGCCACCCATCAAGCGCCGAGATTCGCGCAACCGGGCATCAAGACCACGGAATATGAAGTGGAGCTGGAGCTCAAGTCGATCGCGGACGTCGGCCTCGTGGGGTTGCCCTCCGTTGGAAAATCGACCATCCTCTCCGTGCTCACGGCGGCAAAGCCGAAGATTGCGGCATATCATTTCACGACCCTCTCGCCAAACCTCGGCGTGGCTTCCCGCCACAACCGCTCATTTGTGCTGGCGGATATCCCCGGCCTCATCGAGGGCGCGGCGGAAGGCGCGGGCTTGGGCCACGACTTCTTGCGGCACATTGAGCGCACGCGCATGCTGGTGCATGTCATCGACATCGCGGGCAGCGAGATGCGTGACCCGATTGAAGATTTTCAAAAGATCAACGACGAGTTGACCAAGTTTTCGCCTCTTCTGGGCGAGATTCCGCAGCTGGTTGCGGCAAACAAGACCGATTTGCCCGAGGCGGAAGAAAACCTAGCACGATTCAAAGAAGCCTATCCAAGCGTGGAGGTGTTCCCCGTTTCGGCGGTGACCACGAAGGGGTTTGAGGCGCTGTTGGATCGCGTCGTGCAGGTGCTCGACACCCTGCCGCCGGTGCTTCGCTATGAGGAGACGGAACTTGCCGAAACCTCCAGCTATGAGGCGGGCTTCCATATTGAGCGCGGAGACGACGGCGTGTTTGACGTCTCCGGCGGCGAGGTGGAGAAGCTGCTGGATTCCACCGACCCGGACGACGACCTCTCTATGCGCAGATTTCAGCAGATGCTGGTCAAAAACGGCATCATTGCGGCGCTGCGCGAGATGGGCGCGAAGGACGGCGACAGCATCCGCCTCGGCGAATGGGAGTTTGACTTCTTAGACTAATTGACTTCCCAGACTAAGCCCGGCTTGTGATTTAGTCTGCAAAGCGACAAGAGAATATTGATGTGAAAGGCGGTATCGGCGATGGAGCAAGCAACACGAATCAGCATTACCGTCGAGACGACGGTTCCCGTTTCTCCCGCTCTTGCTTGGGCATATTGGACGGAACCCAAACACATTACACAATGGAACCAAGCCTCCGACGACTGGCACACGCCGCGTGCGGAAAACGACCTCCGCGCGGGCGGCAAGTTCTCCTCTCGCATGGAATCCAAGGACGGCAAATACGGTTTTGACTTCGGCGGCGTCTACGACGCGGTGGAGCCGCATCACCTGCTCGCCTCCACGCTAGGAGACGGACGCAAGGTTCGCGTTACGTTTGAGTCGGTCGCATCCGGCACCCGCATTGTCGAGACATTCGATACGGAAAGCGAAAACTCCGTCGAACTCCAGCGGCAGGGCTGGCAAGCAATTCTAGATAGCTACCGCAGATATGTTGAAAAGCAATAACGAATTCACGCAAGCACAGCGCCCGCCTGACGGCGGGCGTTTTTGCGTTCACTCATAATTTATCAATAATTGATTCTGAAATAGTCCAGATATTGTTTGAACTGATCCTGCGCGGCAACGCAGGTTTCCCGCAGGTATCCCCTCTCGTCCGACCACTGCTGCAAGCCGCGATAATAGAACACCTTGAGTTCGTCGCTGATGATGAAAGGCACGATGCGGCTGCGCAAACATTCTTTGAACAGAATCAGCCGACCGACTCTTCCGTTTCCATCTTGAAACGGATGAATCCGCTCAAAATGAACATGAAAATCGAGGATGTCATCCAGCGTTTTGTTCGGAATCGCATTATACGCGTTCAACAGCTTTTTCATCTCGCGCGAAACGTCCTCCGGCGCGGTGGTCTGTTTGCCACCGACTTCATTTGGCAGCTTCTTGTAGCCGCCTACGGCAAACCGACTTTTGCGCGCGTCGCTCGTGCCGCTTTTCAACGTTTGATGCAGTTGTTTGATGAAGTTTTCACTCAGCGTAGCGTTTGCCTGATCGATGATTCGATCGATGCAACGAAAGTGATTCGCGGTTTCAACCACGTCGTCAACTCGAACCGTACCCTCGCCAATGCCGATGGTGTTTGTTTCAAAAATATAGCGCGTTTGGTCTTGCGTGAGCCTGCTGCCCTCGATGCGGTTGGAGTTGTAAGTCAGCTCAATCTGAACTTTATGGTAGATTCCGCCGGAGAGATGCGCTTCCTTCTCCGCCCTGAGCCGATCCAGCAGCGTTTCCGGCGCATTTTCACGTTTGTTTGCGCGATCCGGTCGCTGCGCGCTTTCGGGAATGCTCCAAGTCTTGCCTGTCAGAAATGCGTCCGGAATCTTCCCGTTCGCGCAATAATTACGCACGGTGCGCTCCGCAACGCGCCAACGCTTTGCTGTTTCTGCTACAGAAAGATACTTCATGCGCTTGCCTCCTGTGTCCGCGTTCATCATAGCACGTTATCGGCAAGAAAAATATCATAAATTTAATTCGATTGTGCTTTCTTGCCGATGCCGGCAAGTTTCATCGCGAAATACGATCATTCTGATTGTCCGTCTTCACTCGCCGTTTCCCGCCGAATCAACTCCCGCGCGATCTCGAACGCTCGAAGCCTGCGTACCGCAAGCGTATGCTGCGGCGTGCCCGCGGCGAACTTCGGCAGGATGGATTCCACGCGAGCCGAGACAGACGCGAATGCCTCGATCGCCTGATCGAGCGATTCTCGTGAGAAGGAAACCTCTTCGGCAGAGTCCTCCTGCTCCCGCGCAATGAGTTGGAGCGCAAGCGAATACGCCGCGAGACCGCGCGCGGTAAAGCGATATTGCGCGGTACCTTCTTTAAGTTTTAACATCACTTTCTCGCTCTTCATCCGCGTGGAACCAATCGCCCGCGCGGCTTCTGAAAGCTCCGTTTTCGAAAAGACTTCCATATGCGCCCCCCGTCAAAAAAGCCCGCCGGAAAGGCGGGCAAGTTGCGCTTATGTTATTGTTCTTCCGTCGCGAGTCTGCGACCCATCAGCACGCCCATGACCGAGGCCATCATCAGTCCGCGCGTCCAGCCGCTGGAATCGCCCAGCGAGTAGAATCCCTGAATGTTGGTTGTGAAACTCTCGTCCATCTTCACACGGTTACTGTAGAACTTCAGCTCCGGCGAATAGAGCAGCGTCTCCGCCGCGGCAAAACCGGGCACGACCTGATCGACCGCCTGAATGAAGTTGATGATGTTCGTCATCGCGCGATACGGCATCGCCGCCGTGATATCCCCCGCGACCGCGTCCGGCAGCGTCGGCACCACGTTGGAAAACGACAGCTCTCGCTGCCAGGTGCGCTTGCCATCGAGAATATCGCCATAGCGCTGCACAAGGATGTGTCCCGCGCCGAGCATGTTGGTGAGCTCCCCGACCTTCTGCGCGTAGGCAATCGGCTGATCGAACGGCACGTTGAAGTTATGCGAGCAGAGAATCGCAAGGTTGGTGTTGTTGGATTTCTTCTCTTTATACGCGTGTCCGTTAACCACGGCGAGGTCGTTGTCGTAGTTTTCCTGGCTCACGAATCCGCCGGGGTTCTGGCAGAAGGTGCGAACCTTGTTGCGGAACGGTTGCGGATAACCGATGAGCTTACTCTCATAGAGCACCTCGTTGACGGTCTCCATGACCTCGTTGCGTACCTCGACGCGAACGCCGATATCCACCGTGCCGGGCTGATGCGCAATTCCGTGCTCCGCGCAGATATTTTCTAACCAGTCCGCGCCGCGGCGACCGGTCGCGACGACGACCGTCTTGGCAAAAAGCTCAAAGCCCTGTTTCCCGTCGTTGAGCAGAACGCCCTTACATACGTTGTTTTCCAAAATCAAGTTTTCGCAGGCGTGACCAAAGAGCATCTCCACGCCGTTTTTGAGCAAATATTGCTCGATGCCATAATAGATATCCTGCGCCTTTTCGGTGCCGAGGTGGCGAATTGGGCAATCGACCAGCTTGAGCCCCGCCTGAATCGCGCGGCGGCGAATCTCCTTGACGGCGCCAATGTTGCTAACGCCCTCGACGTGCTCGTCCGCACCAAACTCCAGATAGATACCATCGGTATAGTCAATCGCAGCCTGCGCCTTATCCACCCCAATCAGGGTGGGCAAATCGCCGCCCACCTCAAACGAGAGGGAGAGCTTGCCATCCGAAAACGCACCCGCGCCGGAAAATCCGGTGGTGATGTGGCAATATGGTTTGCAGTTGACGCAGCGGCCGGTTACGGCCTTCGGGCAGCGGCGCTGTTCCACCGCAAGACCCTTTTCCACAATGACGATGCGCTGTTTTGTGCCGCGCTTAATCATTTCAAGTGCGGTAAAAATGCCCGAAGGGCCTGCGCCAACGATCACAACGTCTGTCTGCATATGTGTTCCTCCTAAGTCAGTTTCCGGTCAAATGGTGTTTTCTAAATGGTCGCAGAAGGGTGACGATTTCGTCATTCTGCGAGAACCAACAAAGTAATATATTTATCAGAAATTCCCCGTTTTGTCAAATAAAACCTGTTTTACCTGCTTTCCTTGTCCCACCCTTTTCACTGGCCCGGAAGTATGGTATAATAACGCATCTTGATAACAGGAGCGCCTCAGGCATGCAGCTATCTGAATTGGTCCGCCGCATCCGTCGCGGTGAAAAAGAAGCCGTGAAGGAGCTTGTCGCAGCTTACGGCAGCGCGGTTTATCAGCGCGCTTTTGAGCGCACAAATGACAAAGAGCTCGCACGCGAAGCCGCGCGCCAGACCTTTGGGCAATTTGTTGCGATTGTGCAGCAGCAGCCGGAAGAAGATGGCTGGACGCTTTGGTTTGGCGACCTGATCGAGAAAAATATCTCGACCTATGCGCAGATCAGCACCGATATGCGCACCATTGAGAGCGAGCTGGATCATGAAATCGTAGATTCTGCTCCTGTCGTTGCACCGGTGGCTGCAAGACCCGCGGTATCGGAGCCGGAGCCGCTCAACTGGCGCACACCGGAACCGGAGCCCGTGCCGCCGCGCAAGGCGGAGCAGGAACCGCTCATCTGGCGCGAACAGCAAGAGCAGCTTTCCCCGCGCACACCGGAAAAGCCAAAGCGCAGCGAGCGAGCGCGCAAGCAGGACGAGCGCAAGCAGGAAGCACGCGTACACAAGGATAATGTGCGTGATGAAATCTTTGACGAACCCTATCGCAACAAGCAGAAAAACGGACTTAGTCACGGTGTTTCCATCGTTTTGCTGATTCTCGTGAGCCTCGTGTTGCTTTGGGTCGTAGCGGGTGTCGCGATGACCATGCAATGGATTCCGACCTACGATCTCGGTTTTAACTGGTTTAACCAGCACGTATTTAAACTCTTTTAATTGAATTAAAAACAAGATTGCAGAAATAGCGAGATCGGGCGATTGCCCGATCTCGTTGATTTTTTACTTCTCTTCCGGCTTTTTACGGTAGAGAACGAATTTTCTGCCGATGCACTGGATTATCTCTGCGCCAAGGGGTTCGGCAAGCTGCGTCGATGCGTCCTTTGCCGAGAGCGCGCTGGCCTCCAGCACGGCGAGCTTGATCAACTCACGCTTGGACAACGCCTCATCCACACTCTTGATCAGATTTTCTCCGATGTCATCCTTGCCGATCTGAAAAATCGGCTTCAGCGTATTCGCAATCTTGCGAAATTCCGCGCGTTCCGCTCCGGTCATGTCTATGTTCCCCTCTCCCGCTCACACGGGCTCGAATTCTGTTTTAGCGCTTGATTATAACACGCCATGACTCAAAAAGCGAGAGAGTATGCGGAAAATTGCGCGTTCTCTTCCGCCTTAGATGATCGGAGCCAGAAATCCGCCGCCGGGCAGCATGTAAGACTGTCCATC
>JAQVML010000027.1:4977-9405 GCA_028703645.1 Eubacteriales bacterium | reverse complement strand
GCATATCTTTGATAAATTTTATCAGGGAGACGCTTCGCATACCGTCTCCGGCAACGGACTCGGTCTTTCCATCGCGCGGCGTATTGTCGCCCTGCACAATGGCGATATCCGCTGCAAGAGTCAAGAAGGCGCAGGCACGGAATTCACCGTTGAATTGCCTTATCGCAAGTAAGCCACGCGATATCGTAAGCGTGTTACCATATAGAGCGAGGTTCGTGTTTCACAAAAAGGACAAAATTTATCAATCGCAGTTTTTGTTCAGTTCACGTTCGCTCGTTACGATAAGCGCGATAAAAAAAGATCGCATACAATCGCACTCCATTATGAAGCCGAGTGCGAACGGAAAGGAACAACCTCCATGCAACCAAAGAAAAAGAAAACTCGTGTTTGGCTCTGGGTTCTGTTGGCAGTGATTGCCACCATCGTCGTCATCTTGCTGCTGCTCAACAGTGCGCTCAAGCGCGCATCCCAGCCGGTCTATACCGCCTATACGATAGAAAACGGAACCGTAGCACGGACGATTACCGGCAGTGGACGGCTGGCCTCCGCCGACAGCGAAACACTGCAATTACCGGGCGGCGTGCTTGTTGAGAGCGTATCCGGCAAGGTCGGCGACACCGTCTCCGCGGGCGACGTGATCGCCACGCTGGACGTCGCCTCCCTGCGCGATCTCGCCGCAACCACCAATTCGGAGCTCTCCTCCCTTGACCGGCAAATCGCCTCCCGCAGCAGCGTAACGCGGGTCAAGTCCCCCTCCCGCGGTCGCGTGAAATACCTGCCCGCGAAAAAGGGTGACGATGTGCTCGCAATCATCGGTCAATACGGCGCGCTCGCGCTGATCTCGACCGACGAGAAGATGCAGGTTGCCATCACCACCGACAAGGAGCTCGTTCTTTACAGCGACGTAAGCGTGCGCTGGGAGGGCGGCAAAGCCAAAGGCATGCTCTATGAAAAGACACCGAGCGGATACCTCGTTACCCTGACGGATAACGGCACGCCGTATCAGGCGACGGCGCAGGTTTACGACGGAGAAACGCTGCTTGGCGAAGGCACGCTGGATATTCACGCGCCCGTCCCGGTGTTAGCGGCAGGCGGCGAAATCACCGATGTGAAGGTAAGAGATAACGACTTTGTCTATGCAAACACCAAGCTCTTCTCGCTTAAAAATGCACCTGCCGGCGCAAGCTATAACAGCGCATTTTCCGATCGCGAAGAAAAAGCCGCGCTGTATGCACAGTTGCTCACCTATCTGCAAGACCCGCGCGTGATCGCCCCGGCGGATGGATTTATTGAAGAAGTGAAGGTAAGCGACGGAACGAACCTGCCCGCCTCCACGGATAGCGACGGCATGACGGACGCGTTTGTTCTGCTCACCGGCGGCGCGGTCAAGCTCTCGATCGACGCAGACGAGCTGGATATCGACTCTGTCGCGCTTGGTCAGAGCGCAAACGTGACCCTTGACGCGTATCCGAGCGAAACATTCTCCGCGACGGTCACGCATATCTCGCGCATCGGCACCGTGAGCGGCAGCATCACGACCTATCCGGTCGAGGTGACGCTGGGCTTCGACGCGCGTTTGCTGGAAGGTATGAACGGCAGCGCGGTCATCCTCACCTCACAGAAAGAGAACGTTCCTCTGATTCCGGTCAATCTCATCATTGAGGATTCCACTGGCGCGTATGTCAACGTCAAAAACGCCGCTGGCGCGCTGGAGCGCAGAGATATTACCACCGGTCTTTCCGACGGCACAAATGTCGAGATTACGAGCGGCCTTGTCGCTGGTGATCAGGTTTGGTACCAGGACACCGCGGCATTGACCGGCCTTGCCGCCACGATGCAGCGCAGAAGCCAGGCAGCGCAAGAGAACGGTTATCCGGCGGACGGAGGAAACTGATCATGGCAAGCGGTAAACCCATCATCACCATGACCGGTATCACAAAGATATACTCGGTCGGCGGCGAGGAGGTGCGCGCGCTGGACGGCGCGAACCTGATGATCCGCGAGGGTGAATTTGTCAGCATCATCGGCCCTTCCGGCAGCGGCAAGAGCACGCTGATGAACATCATCGGCTGTCTCGACGTAGCCGACAGCGGCGAGTATATTCTAGACGGACAATCGATTGAGCAGTATTCGGAAGAGGAGCTCGCGAAAATCCGCAATAAAAAGATCGGTTTCATCTTTCAAAACTTCAACCTGCTCTCGCGCATGACCGCGCTGTCCAACGTGGAACTCCCGCTGATCTATCAACGGATACACCTGAGCGAGCGAAAGGAAAAAGCGCAGCGCGCGCTGGATCGTGTGGGGTTGAGCGACCGAAGCAGCCATAAGCCCTCCGAACTCTCCGGAGGTCAGCAGCAGCGCGTGGCAATCGCGCGTGCGCTCGCGACCGATCCCGCGATTCTGCTGGCGGACGAGCCCACAGGCAACCTCGACAGCAAGACTGGAGAGGACATTATGGCGTTGTTTCACGAACTGCACCGCGCGGGCGACACGATTGTGCTCATTACGCATAACGAAGAGATCGCGAGTCAAGCGCAGCGGCGCATTCGTATTATGGATGGTCGGGTTACGGAGGTAGGCGCATGATCTTGCAATCGCTCAAAATGGCATGGGAAGCCATTACCTCCAATAAGATGCGTTCGTTTCTCACCATGCTTGGCATCATCATCGGCGTTGTGGCGCTCGTGGTGCTGGTCTCCCTCGTCAACGGCGCAACAGGTGCCGTCACAAGCGAGATCACGGCTCTTGGCAACGATATGGTCACCGTCAACATAAAGGACGACAAAGGTTCGCCGATTCGCCTGGAAGATTTGGACGAAATCGCGGCCCTCAGCGCCATTGGCGACGCCGCGCCTTCCGGCAGCATGAACGCCACCGCAAAGTTCGGTTACTCGGATGCAACCGTCTCTCTGTACGGTACGACGCCCGCGTATTATACTATACAGGGATTGACGTTGAAGTACGGTCGCTTTTTAAAGAGCACGGATATTGAAAACGCC
This sequence comes from Eubacteriales bacterium, assembly GCA_028703645.1. Classification (GTDB taxonomy): domain Bacteria; phylum Bacillota; class Clostridia; order Christensenellales; family CAG-138; genus UBA7703. The sequence continues at coordinate 6,406 of JAQVML010000027.1, read as the reverse complement.
TCCTATGTAACGGTACTTGCGTATAACACGGCACAAGAGCTGTTTGGCAAGGCCGATGTGGTCGGCGAGCAGTTGAGCATCGACGGACGGAATTTCCTCATCGTTGGCGTGCTGGAAGAGGACACATCCCTCTTTGCCTCCTTGATCGGCGGATATTCCGCTTATGCGCCGTTTACGGTGGAATCCCGCATGGCGGACGAGCCATATGTGACCTCGCTGGCGGTTTCGCCCGCGGGCAACACGGGCGAGACGGAGAGTCAGATGGATAACTTTATGCTCACGCGCTTCCATCAGGATGAGGATGCTTATCATCTCACCAATATGAGCAGCATCTCCGACGCAATGAGCACCGTTACGGGTACGCTCTCGCTGTTACTCGGCGGCATTGCCGCAATCTCGCTCCTGGTCGGCGGCATCGGCATTATGAACATCATGCTCGTGTCGGTCACGGAGCGCACGAAGGAAATCGGCATTCGAAAAGCCATCGGCGCGGGCAAGAAGAGCATCATGATGCAGTTTCTCATCGAAGCGCTCATGGTCAGCCTCATGGGCTGCCTGCTTGGGCTTGCGTTGTCCTGGCTGATTCTGGAGGTTGTAACGCTCGTCGCCAAGACGATTTCGTTCTCCATGTCGCTGGGCGTGGTGCTGCTCGCGGTCGGGTTCTCGTCCGCCATCGGCCTGATCTTCGGCCTCTATCCCGCCAACAAAGCGGCGAACAAGCACCCGATCGAGGCCCTTCGTTACGAGGGTTAATCCGAAGGCAGCTATTCGGTAAGCCAACGGACAAAAAGACCCTCTGTTCCAAATTCTAAAGCGTGCAACTTCGCAGGGCGCTTCGCCTCTCCCATGGCGCCTCCCCTTGCGAATCCGCATGGCTGCGCGGCGGGAGTTATCCCCCCCCTCTTTCCACTGCCGCCACGCAACAGCATAAGCCCGCAGCGCTCTTTCCCCCCATCGAGCGCTACGGGCTTATTATTTTTGTTTTTTTATATTTGCTGCTTGGTGCAGCAATAAATGGAGTTGCGCTACGGGTTTATTATTCTCATATTTGTTGCTTAATGCAGCAATAAATGGAGTTGCATTGCGGACTTATTGTTTTTGTTTTTTATATTTGCTGCTTAATGCAGCAATAGATTGGGTTGCGCTACGGGCTTATTATTCTCTTATTTGTTGCTTAATGCAGCAATAAATGGAGTTGCATTGCGGGCTTATTTTATGTTTCTTGCACTTTTTGCGTAATATAAAAAGCGCACGAAGTGCGCAAAATATAGATTCTTCCGCGCCCGAAGGACGCAACAAAAGCCTCTAGTTCAGTCGGTCAAAGAGCTCCGCAAACTCTTGATTCGATTTGAGAAAGAGATCCACCAGCGTCGGGTCAAAGTGCTTTCCCCTGCCTTCTTCGATGATCTCCAACGCATAGTTATGCGGA
>JAQVML010000027.1:0-4877 GCA_028703645.1 Eubacteriales bacterium | reverse complement strand
CCTCTAGTTCAGTCGGTCAAAGAGCTCCGCAAACTCTTGATTCGATTTGAGAAAGAGATCCACCAGCGTCGGGTCAAAGTGCTTTCCCCTGCCTTCTTCGATGATCTCCAACGCATAGTTATGCGGAAACGCCGCTTTATACACCCGCTTGGATCGCAGGGCGTCGTAGACGTCCGCCAGCGCCATCATGCGCGCGGAGAGCGGAATCTGCTCGCCTTTCAGCTCAAATAGATAGCCGCTTCCATCCCACTTTTCATGGTGATAGCGCGTGATATCCAGCCCCATTTGAACAAACGCGTTGTTTTGAAAGCGCTTGTCGATGTTCATCAGCGTTTGATAACCGATCTCGACATGCGTTTTCATAATCGCGAATTCTTCCGGCGTAAGCTTGCCGGGCTTGAGCAAGATCAGGTCGGAGATGCCGACTTTGCCGATATCGTGCAGCGGGCTCGCGCGATAGATCGTCGCGATATACTCGTCGTCAATCATGGCTTGATACGGCGAATGCTGGCGCGCCTTTTCCGCCAGCAGACGGCAAAAGCTCGCCGTGCGCTCGATATGCGCGCCGGTCTCATCATCCCGCGATTCCGCGAGCTTGACCAGCGCAAAAATCGTTGCCATCTGGGACTCGGAGATCTCTTTCACCTTGTCGGCAACCATCTCTTCCAGGTGCTTGCTGTAGCGTTCCAGCTTCTCTTCCGCGCGCTTGATCTGCGTGATGTCCTGCATGGTGCCTAAGCTGCGGATCGGTCGACCCGCTTCGTCAAACTCCGTTTGCAAGCGAATATGCACCCAGATGATTTCCCCGTTGCGCAACCGCAAGCGAATTTGCCCGTCCCAAGGTTCTCTTTGAGACAATAACTGATGATATCCCTGTTGGGCAAGCTCAATATCCTCCGGCAGAATCAAGGACATAAACAACTCGCGAGAGGGTTTCTCGGAGAGAGATAGTTGTAAAAGCTCGAAATAGGAGTCCGACCATTTCCGCGTCCCGTTGACATAGTCGATGTCCCAGCGACCGATACGAGCGATGTGCTGCGCTTCCGTCAGCAGTTTTTCGCTCTCCTTCAGGCGCTGGTTTGTCTCCTCCAATTGTCTTGCGATATCCGAGTGGCTCAAAAGCAACTTACGCAACAGCTCGTTTTGAATCGTATTGTCTACGATAATCGCGTAGCTCTCCAGCGCGTAGAGAGAGAGCACATCACCTTTCAGAGATTGAATCTCGTTATAAACTTTTCCGTCGCGAGCTGTGTCCCAACGCTTCATAACAAATTCTCCGCCGCGTAATACTCAATACCGACATCGCCAACTCCGCGCAGATAGGTTATCGCGGTCTGAACATTCTCCCTGCCAAACAAGATGCCGCCGTGCTGCGGCGCGATGCACTCGATATCGATGGCACTCAGCACATCCAGCGCATGGTGAAGCGCCATATTGGAGGTCATGATTCGTTTGTGGAATTCTCCGATGAGAACAAGCGGACACTCTTCCCCCGTCTTGTGACAGGTTTGCTGCGTGGCACAGTTCCGACAATCCGGTGTCAACGAAACAAACAGTTTCCAGTTTGTATCATAGCTGCCAAACAGATCGCTGGAAAACAGCGTTTTGGTCTTGGTATCATAGGTCACAAAGCTGCCCGGCGCGTGACAAAACGGCGTGCCGTAAAACTCCAATTTACGACCCGTTTGAAACACGAATTGATTGTCGATTGCGCGATAGTCCAGCTTTGGCGTCTTCTTGGAATAATAGTGGATAAACACGTTGTTTTCCGCGTGTGATATGATGTTCAACTCTTCCGAATTGATGATTGCCTCCATCTGCGGCAAGTTGCCGCAAAGGTCTGGATCATAATGTTGGTAGATCAATCGCTTGATCTGCGCGGGTTTCAGTCCGGTTCGCAAGATCTTCAGCATGACGTAACTGAAGTCGTCACGGCTTCCGCCATCGATCAAAACCGCTTCATCACCCTCGAAAATCAGATAGGGGTTGCAGTGCATGCTGACCGAATCGTTGGCATACCCAAGCCAAAATACGCCCTCGGCGATTTCGATCGGGTTCATATTGAGTTGTTCCGCACTGTCCACGTGTACTTCCTCCATCAAACGTAACAATCATAACATTTGATTGATTGGAACATTCCTTCGATCGGTTGCAATGTAATTTCTATTGCGGATGTATCTTTCCGGTCGCAAAGGTTCTCGTCCATTCGTTCAAATGCATGATTAAACAAGAACTATTCTTAGTATTTAAGTTTACATTGGTTTATTTATCTATGCAAGATGTATTTTTATATGCATTCGAACAAGTTTTTGTTACGTATTTTTCGACGCTCTATGAATACCATGTGATTCTGTAAGACGATATGAGAATGAAGATTATAGCATTAGTGTTCCTGTTTTATCACAGCAACGGGCGTTTCTAAGCGCGTCGCATCAAAGGGCGCGCGCATACGGGTCAGCAAATCCGCCGCAGTACCATGCATCAGCTTCACAAAAGACGCGCCGCTCAGGTGCAGTTCCTCCAGTGCATGATCTGCCGCGCGCTCGATGGCGGCGCGCGCCTCCTGCTCGCCGGCCCGCGTGAGACCGGCGCTGATGTTCGCAAGCTCCGTCTGAGAGAGCACGAGCTCCCGCACCGGCCGATCCGCCAGCGCGCAGAGCGTCGCCATCTCCGCGACCGGCAAACTCAAATTGACCAGCAGGTCGATATAGTCGATATAATATCGTTCGTACAGCGCGCGGAGAGACTCTTGTGAAAATGCGCGCAGAAGGGCACTTTCCGTCAGCAGGCGACGCAAATAGTCCAGTATGTATTGTGCGCCAAGAAGCGATTCCGAAACCGGCTGACACAGCGGATAGTCAAACGAACACGGTATCTCCTGTGCAAAAAAATCTACGTCGTAACCCTGAAAAAACGCGGGCAGCACCTCCAACGTATCGCAATACGCCATATTGACGAGCGGCGGCGGCGTGCGCTGCGCCTGTTTTAAGAGGAACTTCGCACGCGCGCAAACTCGCTTTGCCTGATGAACCCCCGCCTCCCAGCGTTCTTTGAGCGGAGATTCCCTCGTCACATCCGGCGCGGGATATCTGCGGTTGAGTTCCAGACAATAGAGAATCGATTCGAGCAGACGGCGCGCGGTGTCCATAGAAACGGAGGTGCTGTCCCCCATCGTGTAGCGGCGGATGCGCTCCTCCAGCAGCGCGTAGAGCGCCTCCGGCTGTTCCTCGTGAATTGGCTCTTCCGGCATCCATTGAAGCAGTCCGTTACTCGTCTCCCCGTTCGTCATCGTCATCCTCCCTGTCGTCGTCTTCCTCTATCCCGAATCTTCGCGCACGGCAAAGCGCCTCGAGCGAGGTGCCGATAACCGCCTCGACCGAGCCGTCGTAGGCATCATACCGCGCACGCATGGCGGATATGAGCTCCTCGTCCGTGAGCTGCTCTCCACATGCGTTTTTAAAGTAATAGAACGCGTCCACAAGTTCCATTAATGTCGCTTCATAGTCCTCCTGCAATAGATAGGGCGAGTCGCAAAACCCGTCCGCAATGCTCTTTACCGCGCTTACGCCGAGCTCCACGCGACCGTGTTCACGCAGGGCGAGGGTGCGCGCCTGCGCAAGCTCTCGCATGCCCTGCTCGCTCAAGCACAAACCAAAGCGCGCGGAGCTCTCGTTGACTCCTCGCAATTCTTCCAGAAATTGCTCCTTGATCCGCAGCGCCATCGTCTGATTGAAATCTTGCCCCATGTCTCTCTCCTTCCCGTGTGTGCCAATCATATGCCGAATGGAGCACGCGTGCAAGTCTTGAAAAAAGGTCGATTTTGTGCTATGATATCGTCAGAAAGTTGAGAGATTCGCGAAAAAAATCGCGGATTTTTTCTTTTTCCTGCGTTGAACTTGGCACGCAAGCTATGCTACACTTCTCATGTGAAAAAACAACCTGAACTCAACAACCTGACCCCCTGCGAGGATATCGAAGCGCTTTTCTTCTCCGCCTGTGAAGAGGAGGAGGATATTGAGCGCGTTCTGTTTGAAAACCTTACGCTGGAAAGCGGCTCTTATCCAGGGCTGACGTTCCGGCAGTGCCGCTTTGCCGGGTGCCACATCACCGGCTGTGCGCTGGAACGCGCGGCCTTCATCGACTGTGTGCTGGAACACTGCGATCTTTCCAACACGCAGATGCCCAAAGGCACGCTTCAGCGCACGTGGCTCGCGGACTGCAAGCTGCTTGGCGTCACGCTCGCGGAGTCGTTTTTGCTCGATGCCGTGTTTGAAACATGCGCCGTACGATACGGCAACTTCTCTTCCTCCAAGATGCGGCATGTGCGCTTTCGCTCCTGTGACCTGACCAGCGCTGCGCTATCGAGCTGTGCCCTTTCGAACACGACGTTTGACAACGCTTTGCTCCCGCACGCAGAACTGTTTCAGACCGCGTTTTCGGGCATGGACCTCTCCAATTGCGACATCAGCGGCATCTCCATCAGCGGAAACGAGCTGCGCGGCGCGCGCGTCAACATGGAGCAGGCGGCGATGCTTGGCCAGTTGCTCGCGGGCGTTACCATTCAGGACGACTTGCCGCAGGCGTAGGTAAATTGGAAATCTTCTTCTGATCCGAATAATCTATTCCTATCATCAATCCTAATATTGGCGCGACGTTTTTTAGTCGCGCTCTTTCTTTTGTATACATGTCACAACCTGTGATAACAGAAAACTGTTCAATGCAAGTGTATATGTGGTACAATTATCGTATATTTACGTGAGGTGGCAACCCTCGCACGCGCGTACTCGTGCAATCGATTCCGTCGCGCGTTTCCACCAAGCACAAACGTCAACACAGAACAACACATAGTAGGAGGAACAGCCAAATGAAAAGACTAT
>JAQVML010000026.1 GCA_028703645.1 Eubacteriales bacterium | reverse complement strand
GTTTGCGCGGGTATCTCTTCGGGCTTTGTCTCCTCGATCACAACCGCGCTCGGCAGCATCTTTTCATACAGCGCGAGATAGGCTTTCGCGGGCTTCGTCCAGTCGAAACGCTCCGCCATGCCGCGCAGCATCATGCGCCGCCACATCTCCTTGTCTTCGTTCCAATACTTCACTGCGCGCTCGATAGTAAAGAGCATCTCGTGCGCATTGTAGTTGGCAAACGAAAACCCGTTCCCCTCGTCGGTAAACACATTATATGGCATGATGGTGTCTCTTAGCCCTCCGGTTTCGCGCACGACGGGTATGCAGCCATACCGCAGCGCAATCATCTGGCTCAAGCCGCAAGGCTCAAACTGGGACGGCATCAGGAAGAGATCGGCGCCTGCATATACGCGGTGCGCAAGGCCTTCGTCCAGTGCGATGCGGGCGTGCACCCGCTTGGGATAGCGCCAGTTCGCCCAGTTGAGCAGGTCGACAAACCTACGATCCCCCTTGCCGAGAAACACCATCTGCACGTCGTTTCGCATGATGTCGCCCAGCACACGCTCGACCAAATCCAGCCCCTTTTGCTGAGACAGGCGCGCGATCATACCAATGATCGGCACATCCTTCTCCTCCAAGCCGCATTCCCGCTGTAAATCCCGCTTGCAGGCGAGTTTCTTTTCCAGTGAGTCCGCATCGAAATGATGCGTTAAGAAGCGGTCGTCGGAAGGATTGAAGATATTGTAATCGAGGCCGTTGAGAATGCCGCTGAGCGTATTTTCCCGCGCGCGCAGCAGTCCATCCAGCCTCTCGCCAAAGAACGGGGTTTTGATCTCCTCCGCATAGGTCGGGCTCACCGTGCAAAGCCGGTCGGAAAACACAAGCCCGCCCTTCATACAGCTGATGCAGCCGTAAAACTCCAAATACTCATAGGTAAAATAGCGCTCATCCAATCCCAACCTGCCCGCGATTTCGCGCCAGGAGAAGATGCCCTGATATTTGAGATTGTGAATCGAAAACACCGAGCGGATGCGCGCATACTCCGGTTTTGCGGTATACTGCGTCTTTAATAGCGCCGCAATCAGGCCGGTCTGCCAGTCATTGAGATGCAGCACGTCCGGAAAAAAGCCGATATGCGGCAGAGATTCCAGCACCGCGCGGCAAAAGAACGCAAAACGAAGCCCTTCCGATATGCCGTCGCCATAGATCTCGGTTACTCCAAAATAGGTTTCGTTGTCCACGAAGTAATAGGTGACCCCGTTGTCCACAACGCGCTCAATGCCGCAGTAGACCGTCTCCCATCCGAAGAGTACGTCAAAGTGACAGACGTGCTCCATCCGGCTCTTCCAATAGTTGTCAATCACGCGATACTTTGGCAGGATCACGCGGATGTCGTGCCCCTCCTCGGCTAGCGAGATCGGCAACGCGCCGGCAACATCCGCCAATCCTCCGGTTTTGACAAACGGTACGCACTCGCTTGCGCAGAACAGCACTTTCATGTCGTTAGCCCTCCTGAAAAAACATTCTTTACGCCCAGCACGATCCTTTGCCTGCAAAAAGCCAGGCGAGCGGTGCCCGCCGCGTTTTTTTTGCTGCGCGGAGCAAACTAAATTAAATCGTAGTACCTTTTTTCAGAATGATCGGGAACCCGTCGTAGCCGGTGAGCGTGCGCCCTTCGCGAATGGTAACGCCTTTGTCTAATATCACGTGATCCATCAGGCAGTTTTCGCCGATGCTCACGCCCTGCATGAGAATGCTGTCCTTGATGACGGCGCCTTTTTTCACGCTGACGCCACGGAAAACGATGCTGTTTTCCACCGTTCCTTCAATCTGGCAGCCGTCGGCAAGCATGGAGTTTTTCACCACCGCGTTCTCGCCATACTTTGCGCTCACTTCGTCCTTAACCTTCGTATAGATCGGGTGCGCGGGATTGAATAGATCGCTTCGCACGCTTTGCTCCAGCAGAGCGAGATTGTGGCGGAAGAAATCGTTGACCGAATCCAGCCGCGCCACGTATCCATCGTAACGAAAGCCCATGATCTTGAGCGTCTGGCACTTTTTGAGCAGGATATCGCGGGTCAGGTCATAATCCCCGTGGGAATACGCCTCCTCCACGAGATACTCTAAAAGGAGTTTGTCCATGATCATCACGTCGCAGCTTCTATGTGTTGAGCGCGGCGTAAAGGGATTGAGCTCCATCTCCGTGACGCGCTCGTTCTCATCCATAAGAAGACGAAGGTCGAGATTCTGCTCTTCGCTGACGGTCGTCTCCGCCTCGTTGTAGAGCATGGTGATATTCGCGCGCGTTTCGATATGCCGCGCGATCATTTCGTTAAACGTCATGTTGAATATCGTGTGGCTGCCGGAGAAGATCACATATTGCTGTGGATTTCTGCGCACATAGCCGAGGCAGGAGCGAATCGCATCCACGCTGCCGCGATAGAGGCCTGTGTTCTCCTTTGTCATAAACGGCGGGAGCATGAAGAGGCCCTCGCGTTTTCTGTGGAGATCCCATTCCTTGCCGGCACCCAGATGATCCATCAACGAATGATAGTTTTTCTGCGTGATCAAGCCCACGCTGGTGACGCCGGAGTTGACCAGGTCGGAGAGGATGAAGTCGATGCAACGGTATCTGCCGCCAAACGGCACCGCGGCAACCGAGCGCGAGAGCGCGAGATCCCGCAGCATCGGGTTGGTTTCTCCTGTATAGATGAGGCCAAACGCGTTACTTGTCATAGCATCTTCCTCCGCTTGCGTCTTCTGTCGCGACCGTGCCCAGCGGCAGGTACGCATTCTCCTGAATGCTGATGTCGTTGCCGACCAGCGTGATCGTTCCGGTCAGTGAATTGTCCACCCGATCGTCAAGCCGCAGCTCTCCGCCGATGATGGAGCCTTCTCCGATCACGGAGTTTTCTCCGACAATCGCCTTATAAACCTTTGCCCCGCGCCGGATCACCGCGCCGGGGAAGATGACGGAATCATACACCTCCGCCTCCGCCTCCACGGAAACGTTGGAGAAGAGCACACTGTGATGCACTTTGCCTTCCACCCGGCAACCCTCCGTCACGAGACTCTGCGTGATAGAAGCATTCGCGCCGACATAGTGCGGCGGCATGATGGGGTTACGGCTGTAAATCCTCCACTGCGGGTCGTTGAGTACGAGCTTTGGCGGAGTGGAGATGATGTCCATGTTCGCTTCCCAAAGGCTTTGAATCGTTCCAACATCTTTCCAGTAACCCTTAAACGGATAAGCGTAAACCGCCTGACCGTCGTTGATGATGGCGGGAATGATGTCGTTCCCAAAGTCGTTGGTTGAGTCCGGATTATCGTCATCCACGCGCATGCACTCTTTCAGCGCGCGCCAATTGAAGATGTAGATGCCCATCGAGGCTTTGTTAGACTTTGGTTGTTTGGGTTTTTCATCAAAGGATATGACACGATCGAATTCATCGGTGTTCATGATTCCGAAGCGATGCGCTTCTTCCATCGGCACCGGCAGCACCGCAATGGTCGCCACCGCGCCTTTTTCGATATGATAGCGCAACATCGCGCCATAATCCATTTTGTAGATATGATCACCGGAAAGGATCAGAACATAGTCGGGGTCGTATTGATCGACAAACTCGCGGTTTTGATAGATGGCGTTTGCCGTGCCGGAATACCATCTGCCGTCCGCTCCCGTCACATAGGGCGGAAGAACGAATACGCCGCCGTTCATTCGGTCAAGGTCCCAGTGCTGACCGGTGCCGATGTAGCTGTTGAGCGCGAGCGGGCGGTACTGCGTGAGCACGCCTACCGTATCGATGTCCGAATTGACGCAGTTGCTGAGCGGAAAATCGATGATGCGGTATTTGCCGCCAAAGGGAACCGCGGGCTTTGCCATGCTGGATGTGAGCACGCCGAGGCGGCTGCCCTGGCCTCCGGCGAGTAGCATTGCAACAATCCTTTTTTTCATGCGTCGTCCTCCTGTTTTACCTCAAGTTTCGGCAGGGGTTTCGGGGTGATTTGATAACAAACCGCGCCAAACGGCGGCAGTCTCAGGCGAATCCGGCAGGGATGCTCGCCATATGGTTCGTAGACCGACAGAGTCGGCGCGTTGGGATAATCGCCCGTGCCGCCGTAATACGGCGCATCGGAGGAGAACACCTCGGTATACAGGCCGTATCTCGGCACGCCGATCATATAATCGAGCCATGGCTGCGGCGTAAAGTTAAACGCCCAGAACAGCGCGTTTCCGTCGCGATCAATGCGCATGAACGACAGGATCGAATGGATGTTGTCGTCCACACCGCACCAACGGAAACCTGCCCAGCTATCGTCGATTTCGAACATCGGCGGGTTGTCCAGATAGAAATGGTTGAGGTCGTGTACATACTGCTGCATCTCGGCATGCTTGGGATAGTCCAGCAGGAACCAGTCCAGTGAATCGTCAAATTTCCATTCGATGTATTGCCCGAACTCGCACCCCATAAACATCAGCTTCTTGCCGGGATGCGCGAATTGGTAGGCATACAGCAACCGAAGCTGCGCGAACTGTTGCCAGTAATCACCCGGCATCTTGGAGAGCATGCTCTTTTTTCCGTGCACCACCTCGTCATGCGAAAACGGCAGCACGTAGTGCTCCGAAAATGCATAACACAGCGAAAACGTCAGTTTATCGTGGTGATATTTTCGATAGATGCTGTCCATGCCCATATAGGTGAGCATGTCGTTCATCCAACCCATGTTCCATTTGTAGGCAAACCCCAGACCATCCTCTGAAACAGGACGGGTCACATACGGATAAGCAGAGCTTTCCTCCGCAAAGAGCATCTTGCCGCCCTCGAGGTTGTTGACCGCGGAGTTGAGCTTTCGAAAGAACGCGACCGCGTCGAGATTGTCGTGCCCGCCATATCGGTTGGGCAGCCACTCGCCCGGTGCCTTGCCAAAATCGAGGTAAAGCATCGCGCTCACCGCGTCAACGCGCAGACCGTCAAAATGGAATTCACGGAGCCAGTACATAGCGCTCGAGATCAAAAACGACTGCACCTGCGTCTGCTCAAAGTTAAACAGCAGCGTGCCCCACTGCGGCATCTCGCCGCGTCTGGGATCGGGATGCTCGAACAACGGCGTACCGTCAAATAGTCTCAGTCCATGCGCGTCTCTCGTGAAGTGCGCAGGCACCCAGTCCATGATTACGCCGATGCCTTCGTTGTGTGCGCGGTCGATCAGGTACATCAACTCCTCCGGCTCGCCATAGCGCGCCGTGGCGGCGTAGTATCCCGTCACCTGATAGCCCCAGCTCGGATCGTAGGGATATTCCATCAGCGGCATGACTTCGATATGCGTGTAACCCATGTCCACCACATAGTCGATCAACTCGTCCGCCAGTTCGTGATAGCCCAATCCCTGTTTCCAGCTGCCGAGGTGTACCTCATAGATGTTCATCGGCTGGCTGTAGGAATCGCGGTTTTCGACTCGGCATTCCAGATAATCTTCATCAGACCACTCATAATACGGCATATCGCCGACGATCGATGCCGTTCCATGCGTCTCTGCGCGGAATGCGAACGGGTCTGCCTTCATGATCAGCTCGCCTGTGTTGGTCAAAATTGCATATTTGTAAAGATCTCCGGGTTGCGCCACGCCAATTCCGATTTCCCAAACGCCGGTTGTGCCAACGCGTTCCATCACGTCGGCCTCGGGATTCCAGAAATTAAACGTACCGACAACGCTGACCTGCTCCGCATTGGGCGCCCAAACGGAGAAACGGAACACCCGCTCTCCAAATTCGCCGACGCCTTCGTGGCAACCAAGCTCTAAATATGCCGCCGTAGAAACGCCACGGTTAAAGTAATAGAGTGCTGTTTCGTCCGAAAATCTGCTCATCTATGCTACCCCCGGGTACTAGGCTTCCAATTTCGATCGGTATGATCAACGCGTTCACTGATCAAATAATACCATTGCTTTTCTGTCATCATACCATCATTTGGGGGCAAAAGGAACAGGTATCTGCCCGATTGCTGTCGTTGCGAGCGCATTTTACATGGTGTTAACGAAAATCACACTCGTTGCCGGAAGCAAAATGCAAGCCGGGCGTTCGACTGAATCGCGCTTTGATCCGTGTTTTTTGCAACAAAAAAAGCGGAAAACGCGGCTTTTCTCTCGCTTCTTTGCCCCGCTGATAAAGCCATTGTGATATAATGCTTCCAATATCGCGCCGAAACCGGGGTTCGTGAATGGAAAACCTGATACTTTCGTTTAATGTCGTTGCACCTTTGATGATCTACATGATCATCGGGGTCACTCTGCGCAAAACAGGCGTGGTGGATGAGCACATCATGCGCGGCACCAACAACATCATCTATTATGTTACGCTTCCGCTGATGTGTTATCGCGCGATTGCGGCTGCCGATCTCGATGCGATGTTTGCAACACCGTTCCTGCTATATATGGCTATTGGAATCACCGCGGTTTTCGCACTGAGCGCATGGCTTGTTCCGCTCTTCTCAAAGGACAACAAACGCCGCGGTGTGCTGATCCTCGGCGTATTTCGTTCAAACGACGCAATCTTTGGCCTCGCGGTTGCGGCGGCGCTGTTAGGCGAAAACAATATTGGCATGATGTCCATCGCGATTTCCCTGTCTGTTCCGCTGTTTAGCATTCTCGCCGTCATCGCGATGGAGCGCTACCGCAGTGAGCGTGTGCGCCTTGGCACCGTGTTGCTGCGCGTCATCAAGAACCCCATCATGATCGCCTGCTATCTGGGCTTTCTGGTCAATTTGCTCAATATCGAATTTCCCACGGTGATTCAAAAGCCCATCGACGCGCTCGCGGCTTCTACAACGCCAATCGCGTTTGTGCTGCTCGGTGGAACCATCTCCTTCTCCGCGGTACGGAAAAACCGAGCCGCGATCACCATCGTTTCGCTATTGAGGCTCTTCATCGTGCCGCTGGTCGCCGTCGGCTCTCTGCTGCTGTTGGGGTTCCGAGGCGAGCACATCGTGGTCGCGCTGATCATCTTCGGTGCGCCTGTCGCTATGTTAACCTATACGATGGCGGTTAGCATGCAGGCAGACGACGAGCTGGCGGCAACGCTGGTTGCGGTCACCAGCGTGCTCTCGATATTATCGATGTTTCTATTCATCTTTGTGCTCAAGCAGCTTGCGTTTATTTAAGAAGAGTCGTCACTTTTTGCTGCCTCCAGAAATATTGACAACTCATCTTTCTGCTCAAGCAATTTGCGTTTCTATAACAAGAGCGGCAATTTTTCGTTGCCTCCAGAAATATTCACCGTAAATATTCTATTCAATGTGAGGACTAGGCATGACAAAGCGATTGTATGATTTGGACAGCCACCAGACCCAAACCGAATCCAAGGTTCTCTCCTGCGTGCCAATCGGCGACTTGTTCGATGTTGTGCTGGATCAAACCGTGTTCTTTCCGGAAGGCGGCGGTCAGCCCAGTGACACAGGCATGCTGGGCGAGGCGCTGGTTTCCCATGTGCGCGAAGAAGACGGCGAAATCTACCACCGCGTAGATCGCCCGCTCGCGATCGGCGCCGTCGTTTCGGCACAGATCGACTGGGCACGGCGCTTTGACCTGATGCAACAGCACACGGGCGAGCACCTGCTCTCGTTTTCGTTTTACGATCTGTTTTCGGCGAGCAACGTCGGCTTTCATCTCGCGCTGGACTACGCAACCATCGATTTTGACAAGCCCGTGTCCCACGAACAGATTCTCGAGGCGGAGTTGCTCGCAAACCGCTTTGTTTGGAAGAACCTGCCTGTCGTCGCTACGTTTTACGACAGCGAGGAGGAGGTTCGCGCGCTGCCGCTGCGCAAGCATGCGGAAGGGCTCACCCCTCCAATTCGCATCGTCGGCGTCGAGGGAGCGGATCTTTGCACCTGCTGTGCGCCGCATTGCAGCAAGACGGGTGAAATCGGCTCTGTCTTCGTCGCCGACGCGAGCAGTTATAAGGGCGGCACCCGCATCACGTTTTTCTGCGGCGAGCGCGCGCTGAAGCTCCACCGAGCGCAGCACGACGATCTGGATATTCTCGCGCGGCGTTTCTCCTGTCAGCGGGAGGCTGTGGTCGGCGCGGTCAAAAAGCTATCGGACGATTACGGCGCGCTGAAGAAGAGCGAGCGTGAACTCGCCAAGTCGCTCAACGGCTATATGGCGCAGGAATTGCGCGCAAACGCCGCGCAAGCTGGTAAATACCGGGTGATAGCGCATCTGGTCTCCGGCGTGGATGCCGCGCGTCTCAAGGATCTCGCGCAGGTGGCCTGTGCTGAGAAGACGCTCTCGCTATTGCTGAGCGAATGCGACGGAAGACTCCTCTACGTCCTCTCCACCGGCGCGGGATTCCCGCTGGATGTCTCGGAGCTCATGCCCGCCGTCAACGCGGCGCTGAGCGGCAAAGGCGGTGGCAGAGGCACCCTTGCGCAAGGCACATCGTCCACGATCTCCGGCGCTCAAGAGGCGCTGGAACAGATCAAGAGCTATTTCGTCAAGCGGCTTTCCGATCAACGATAGACAGCCAAAGCGCATAAGAATCGAATATACAAAAAATGCCCGCTTTGCAGCAGGCATTTTTTTGTCTGTGTTTTACAGACCTCTAAACAGTGTTCCGAGGAACAGAAGGCCGTAAGCCGCGGTCATGACCCAGAAATCATATTGTTTCACAAAACTCCCGACAACGGGGATGCCGACGTACTTGCTCGCAATCGCGAGTCCCGCAAGAATCAAAGCAAGCAGCCAAACGATAAATTTCGGTGCGCTCAGTTTCATAGTATTGTTTCCTCCCGGTTGATGATGGTTGAATCATAGCACACGCATGCGGTTTCTTCCGCATGTTTGTCACATACCGTCTTTTTTTTGTATCCAACGCGGCTCAAAAAAAAGGATCGCCCTCCGCAGAAGGCAATCCTTTCTCACAAATCATAGTATTTCGCGATTACAGCATTTTCACGAAGCAACGGCGGCGCTTATGCTGAATGCCTTCGAACCGCTGCCACTGCGCGAGTATGTTCTCGTTGATCTCCAGCATCGGTCCCGTCTCGGCATAGCGCACGCCCGCCTTGATGAGCTTATGCTGCATGTCGTCGAGCACGATCGCGTTGACGCCCTGTCCCTGCAGATCCGGCCGCACCGCGATGAGCAGCAGATCGACCGTGTCGTTCTTGCCCTTGAGCGCCTTGATCAAACGAACCCAGCCGAAGGGCAACGTTTTCCCCTTCATCTTCTGCATCGCGTTATCCAGCGCGGGGCAGCAGATACCGAAGGCGACCATTTCGCCCTCCTCGGTGTAGACAAACGACGTGGTGCGCCGCGCAACCATCGGGCGGAACTCGCCGACGTATTTCGTAATCTGCGCTTCCGTCAGCGGAATCATGCCAAAGAGCACATACGCGCGGTTGTAGAGCAGAAACATGTCGAGGATGAGGTCTTGTAAGGGTTGGTCTCCCATGTTCTCCACATGCAGTTTTTTACGTTTTTTCACATACTCCCAAACGCGGGTGATGGTCTCGACCGGCTCGGTCGGTATC